>DATBAK010000035.1 GCA_036271555.1 Acidimicrobiia bacterium | reverse complement strand
GATGCCGGCGTTGTTGACGAGGATGTCGAGCTGGCCGAACGAGCTGACCGCGGTGTCGATCAGGCGCTTGGCGCCTTCGAAGTCGGAGACCGAGTCGTAGTTGGCGACGGCCTTGCCGCCGGCGGCCTCGATCTCGCGCACGACGTTGGCGGCCGGGTCCTCGTCGCCACCCTGCCCGTCGAGGGAGACGCCGACGTCGTTGACGACGACGCTCGCACCCTCCGACGCGAGGCACAGCGCGAACTCGCGGCCGATGCCGCGACCGGAACCGGTGACGATGGCGACGCGCCCGTCGAGGAGGCTCACTTGTCGAGCGCGACGGTCGCGGTGCCGCTCAGCACGGAGACGTCGTCCTGGTTCTTGACCAGCAGGTCGAGGTCGACCGTGCCGCCGTCACCGTCGGGGTTGAGCGCGGTGATCGTCGCGGTCGACGTGAGGACGTCGCCGGGCCACACCTGCTTCGAGAAGCGGACCGAGAACTTGCGCATCGCGGTCGGCCCGAACCAGTCCTTGACCACGCGGGCGAGGATGCCGGCGGTGAGCATGCCGTGGCCGAAGACCGACGGGTTGCCGACCTGGGCCGCGATCGTGTCGTCGTGGTGCATCGGGTTGAAGTCGCCCGACGCGCCCGCGTAGCGGACGAACATCGTGCGGGTGAGGGGCGGGAACTCCTGCTGCTTCTCCTGGCCCACGGCCACGGAACCACTCACGCTGCTCTCCCCGGTACTCGAAGCTGACGGCGGCGTCAGACTGTAACCGGGTGCCTTCGCGACCGCAGGTCCGGCTATCGACGCCCGTCCGCCACGCGCGCGTCTCGCGAACGTGACACGCGTGTCGGGTTTGCGTAGCGTGGCCACATGGCTCGCGCAGCGGCATCGGGCGCGCGCCGGCGCGCGGTCTCCGACGACGATCCGTCGCCCCGCGCGGGCCGCCCGGCCCAGGGTCGCGAGCTCCGGGCGCGGGGTCAGCGCACCCTCCGGAAGCTCCTCGACGCCGGCATCCAGGTGTTCGAGACCCGCGGCTACCACGCGGCGCGCGTCGACGACGTCGTGAAGCTCGCGCGGACCTCGCACGGCACCTTCTACCTCTACTTCGCGAACAAGGAAGACCTGTTCGCGGCGCTCACGGCGGAAGTCGCGACGTCGATGCACGAGCGGGCGGAGGCGCTCCCCCCGCTCGAAGACGGGCTCCCGGCGCTGCGCGAGTGGGTCGCCGGCCTCGCCGACCTCTACGACAAGTACGCGGCGGTGATCGTCGCGTGGACCGAAGCCGAGATCGGCGAGAGCAACTTCGGCCGCATGGGCGACGACCTCATCTCCGATGTCGCGGGCGCGCTCGCGCGCCGTATCCGCGCGGTCGGCTCCGATTCCCTCGACCCGCAGGTCGCCGCGCTCGCGCTCGTCGCGATGATCGAGCGACTCCTCTACTACGCGATGACGCGCCAGGTGCACGTCGACCGCGACGCGATGATCGAGACGCTTGCCTCGGTCACGTACACCGCCATCTGTACTTGATGGTCGCACTCGCTTCGCTCGCCGCTGCTGACGCCTCAGCCACCACGTCGGGCGGTCCGGAAAGCGACCCGCCCGTTCCGGTGAGAACTCTCCGTGCCAGTTAGGAGACGGTCGCGCTGCCGGTCGCGAGCAGGCGTTCGGAGAGGTCGCCGAGCTCGGCGACCGGTCCGTGGAACGAGACCTCGCCCTTGATGAGCACGATGACGTCGTCGGCAATGCCGAGCGCGTGGCTCACGTGCTGCTCGACGATCAAGAGGGTCGTGCCCGCGTCGCGGATCTTGCCGAGCATCGCGTAGACCTCGTCGACGATGATCGGCGCGAGCCCGAGCGAGAGCTCGTCGGCGATCAGCAGGCGGGGCTTGTCGACGAGCACGCGTGCCAACGACAGCATGCGCTGCTCGCCACCCGACAGCGTCCCCGCGAGCTGCTTCGCGCGGTCGCCGAGTCGCGGGAACATCGTGTACGCCTCGGAGATCGCCTCGCTCGCGCCCGACTTGCCACGGCTGCGCACGAGCGCGAGCTGGAGGTTCTCCTCGACGCTGAGCGACGCGAACACCGAACGGCCTTCGGGTGCGTGCGTGACACCCGCACGCGCGTACTCGTACGCGTGCCGCTTCGTCATGTCCTTGCCGTCGAAGAACACCTCTCCGCGCGTCGGTGGCACGAGACCGGAACACACCCGCGCGATCGTCGTCTTGCCCGAGCCGTTGGAGCCGAGCAGCGTGAGCACCCGGCCCGGCGCGATCGCGAAGCTCACGTCGAACAGTGCCTTGAACGGTCCGTAGCCGGCGTCGACGTTGCGGAGCTCGAGCAGCGGCGTGCCGGTCGAGGTGCCGTTGGCGGAGCTCATACGACGTCTCCCAGGTAGGCCCGCCGGACCGACGCCTGCGCGAACACCTCGGCGGTCGGACCGCTCGCGATGAGCGTGCCGAAGTCGAGCACGAACACGCGGGTCGCGAGGCTCTGCACCATCTCGACGTCGTGCTCGACGAGCAGGATCGCGGTCCCCCGCTGCGCGGACACCTCGCGCAGCTTCTCGACGAGGTCGAGGGTCTCGTGATGATCGAGTCCCGACGACGGCTCGTCGAGCAGCAACAGCGTCGGCTCCGTCATGAGCGCGCGGCCGACCTCGACGATGCGACCCCGCCCGAGGCTGAGCGCTTCGATCGGACGGTCGGCGACGTCGCCGAGCCCGAGCAGCTCGATCGTCTGCTCGACGCGCGCGAGCTCGTCGGGCTTCGGGCGGCCGCGACCGATCAGGTCCTTCCAGAGCGCGCCGTCGCCGCGGCGAATGCGTTCCGCGATGAGCAGGTGCTCGCGCGGCGTCATCTCCGTGAACAGCTCGATGCGTTGGAACGTGCGGCCGATGCCGAGCCGCGCGCGCCGGTGGGTGGGCACGCGCGTCAGGTCGTGGCCGTCGAAGTGCACGGTGCCGCCGTCGGGCTTCAGCATCCCGAGCAGGCAGTTGAAGAACGTCGTCTTGCCCGCGCCGTTGGGACCGATGAGGCCGACGACCTCGCCGGGCTCGACGTCGAGGCTCACCTGGTCGAGCGCGGTGATCCCCGCGAAGCGCTTCGCGATGCCGACGGCCTCGAGCAGGCTCACGACGGCGCGCCCGCCGCCGCGAGCTTGCGTCGCGCCCGCCAGTCCTTGAAGCGATCGATCCGCGCCTGCGTCTTCACGAGCGACTTGCGCGTGTTGTACTCGAGCAGGCCCTCCGGATGCTTCGCGTACGTGAGCGCGCCGAGGCCGAACAGGATCGGCTCGAGCCCGAGCGGCAACGCGGTCAGGTGCCACCACGGCTGGACGTTGTTGATGATCCACGGCCCCGCGTTCTGCAGGATCAGGATCGGGAAGAAGATGAAGCCCGCGGCCGCCTGCAGCGCACCCTCGAACGTGCGGGTCCCGAGGCTGACGACGAGCACGATCCACACGAGGCCGAGATCGGTCGCGTAGTTGGCCTGGAACGCGACCTGCTGGTGCGCGGTCGCGAGCAGGCCGCCACCGAGCCCCGCGATCGCCGCCGAGAGCGCGAACGCGACGATGCGGGCGCGGGTCGCGTTGATGCCGATCGACACCGCCGCGGTCTCGCTGCCCCGCAGCGCCGCGAGCGTCCGGCCGGTCGTGCCGCTCCGCACCAACTTCAACGCGAGAGCAACGACGAGCATGATGAGGATGCACAGCACCAGGAAGCTCTTGTCGCTGTGAAAGTCGATGCCGCCGATCTGCGGCCGCGGGATCGGCTCGGGCGACGCCGGGCCGCCCACCCAGCCGAACTTCACCATCACGTTCTCGAAGAACAACGCGAACGCGAGCGTTGCGAGCGAGAGGTAGATGCCACCGAGCCGCAGCACGGGGATCGCGAGCAGCGCGCCGACCGCGGCGGCGACGACGGCGCCGATGACGATCGCGAGCATCACCGACATGTTCTGCTGCATGACGAGCTGGAAGGTGACGAAGCCGCCGATGCCCGCGAACGTCGCCTGGCACAGCGAGATCTCGCCCGCGAAGCCGGTGATCACGATGATCGAGGCGAAGATGATCGCGAAGATCACGGCGTCCTGGGACTCGGTCACGACGCTCGGGTTGGCGTGGAAGAACACGTAGTACCCGAGCAGCCCGAGCACGACGGTCCACCAGCCGCGCATGCCGTAGGTGAGCTCCTTGCTGCGCTCGCGCGCGATCGGCTGCGGTGGTGGTGGCGCGACCCCGGCGAGCGGGTCGGCGAGGTCGCGCCGGTTCCGCAGCCGCGGCGAGAAGATCAGGATGAGGAAGAGCACCACGAACGGCAGTGACGGCCGCAGGTTCGTCGCGAGGACACTGTTCGTCGGCAGGTAGATCGACAGGATCTGCTGGAGGACCCCGAGCCCGAGCCCACCCGCGAACGCGAGCGGGATGCTCGTGAGCGATGCGAGCACCGCGGCCGAGATCGCGGCGACGACGAGCGGCGTGTAGAAGACGTTCGTCACTTGCGAGAGCACCGGCGCAATCAGCACGCCGGACAGTCCGGCGATGAAGCTCGCGAGCATCCACGAGCTCATGCTCACGAGCTCCGCGTTCACGCCCGCGAGTTCGGTCATGCGCGAGCTCTCGACGACCGCGCGCATCCGCAACCCGAGCGACGTGTAGCGGAACAGCACAACGAGCCCGCTCACGATCGTGAGCGTGATCAGGATCGTCGCGACGTCGTCCCGATAGAGGAACACACCGCCGAACGGGTGGTAGACGATCAGTCCGTCGGGCACGACGCCGGTCGCGGTGCTGTTGGCCGACCCGAACCACAGGTCGACGGCTTGTGGCACCGCGACGAGCAGGCCGAGCACCGTCACCAGCCGTGCGGCCGACGACGTGTTTCGCAGGAACCGGAACAACAGCCGGTCGAGCACGAAGCCGGTGAGCGGCGCCACGATGAAGACCGCGAGCAACAACGCGAGCGGGATCGGCCAGTGGTGCCGGACGCGTGTGTCGTAGTAGACGGCCGCGGCCGTGAACGCCTGCGCCCCGTACGCGAGGTTGAAGACCCCCGACGTCTTGTAGGTCAGGACGAGCCCGACCGCGAGCAGCCCGTAGATGCTCCCGAAGGTCATCCCCCGGAGGACCGCGCTGATCAGATCGACCACGCCGTGGCTCTCCTCCTCGGTCCTCTCAGCTGATGCGGGACGACGTCAGCCGTTGACGTAGGTGCGGGTCGGCGGGTTGTCGGGCACGTGCGTGCTCGAGTTGGGGATGCAGACCCACGGCTTGGCCGCGGTCGCGAACACCGGCACGAACGTCCCGTCGTGGATCTTGAGGAAATTCGAGCACTCGGTGTGACTCCGCACCTCGGGGTGCTTCACCGGGTCGACGTGGCCGGTGTCCTTCCAGTTGATCGGCGAGATCAACCCGCCGACCGTTACATCAGTCTGCGTGTTGAGCCCGTCGATCACCTTCTGCTGCGTGAAGTGCGGACCCGCGAGCTTGAGGCCGAGCACGAACTGATACGCCGCGATCCAGCCGATGACCGTGATCTCGTAGGTCGGCTTGTTCTCCGCTTTGATCCACTTCTCGAACGTCTTGATCTCCGGGATCTGCGGCTTCCACTCGAGCGCGAGGAACTGCGGGATCACGTACGAGCCCTCGTAGTACTGCGCGTTCGCCTTGATGAAGTTGCGGTCGTAGCCGTTCGGGAGCTCCTGGATCGCGTTGAG
The DNA here is from genome assembly GCA_036271555.1 of Acidimicrobiia bacterium. Lineage (NCBI taxonomy): Bacteria > Bacillati > Actinomycetota > Acidimicrobiia > Acidimicrobiia bacterium. The sequence goes on along the minus strand of DATBAK010000035.1, from coordinate 41,098 downwards.
ACCCTGGCGCTTCATCTCCTTGGCGAGCACGAGCGTCTCGTCGGCGTCCATGCAGGTGAAGACCATCTGCACGCCCTTGTTCTTCATCTGCGCGACCTGCGCGGAGAGGTCGGGCTGCGCGAACTGGATCGAGAAATCGTGGAAGACGACCTTGGCGGCGTCGTACTTGGCGAACGAGTTGAGGGTGCCCTTGCCGCAGTCGATCGACGACTGGTTCACGCCGTAGGCGAGCACGCCGATCTTGGTGGCGCCGGCCTTCTTCGCGAGCCACGAGCCGGTGATGCCCGTGCAGCTCGCGCCGTTGCAGAGGGCCGACTCGTTGCCGAACAGGGCGTTCTTGTCGCCGTATTCCGAGTTGATGTTCCAGCCGAAGGTGGGCTGGCCCGCGTTCTGGAGCGCCTGCGCACCCCCGAACTGCAGGGTCGCGATGAAGGTCGCGAACGCGTTGTCGGTCGCGAGCGCCTGCTGGGCCTGCTGCAGGTTCTGGAGACCGATGGTGTCGTCGCGCTGCTTGCCGATCTTCAGCTGGCGGCCGTAGATCCCGCCCTCCGAGTTCACCATGTTGAAGTAGGCCTGCATGCCGTCGGCGATCTCGGCGTAGTGCCCGTGGAGGGGGTTGTTCTTCGACGCGATCACGTCGACGCTGATCGAGTCGTTCGTCACGCCCTTGGCGGTGACGGGGACGTTCTGCTTCAGCTCGGCGGCCGACGCGGTCGTCGCGGTCGGGCCTCCCTGGGCCGTCGTCGTGTTGGTCGCGGTGTCCTGCTTGGAGTTGCCGCACGCGGCCGCGACGACGGCCAGACAGGTGAGGATCGCGAGCATTCGAAGCCGCATGAGGTCCCCCCAGGGATCCGAAACCTAACGCGCGTGTCAGGTTGCGAGGGGCGAGACTAGCGACTCGATACCTCCGGCGGGCAACGCCGAGGCACAGTGGCAGACTCCGACGATGCAGCGGCGCACGCTCGTCACCTTCCACGCCCATCCCGACGACGAATCGATCGCGACCGGCGGCACGATGGCCCGGGCCGCGGCGGCGGGTCACCGCGTCGTCCTCGTGATCGCCACACGCGGCGAGCTCGGCCTGGTCGCCGACGGCTTGTTGCGCGACGGCGAGACGCTCGCGGACCGGCGCATCGTCGAGACCGCGGCCGCGGGCGAGATCCTCGGCGTCGAGCGCATCGAGTTCCTCGGCTATCGCGACTCGGGCATGGCCGACGATCCGCGACGCGACGATGACGGCTCGTTCTGGACCGCCGACGTCGACGAGGCCGCGGCGCGCCTGGCCGCGATCCTCGACGAGGAGCACGCCGACGTGCTCACGATCTACGACGAGAAGGGCAACTACGGGCACCCCGACCACATTCAGGTGCACCGGGTCGGCCACCGCGCCGCCGAGCTCGCGGGCACGCCCGCGGTGTTCGAGGCCACGATGAACCACGACTACATCGTCGGGCTCATGAAGGAACAGGGCGACACGATGCCCGAAGGCGTCGAGCGACCCGACCCCGAAGCGATGGACCTCGGCATGCCCGAAGCGGTCATCACGACGCGCGTCGACGTGACCGACTTCGTCGACCGCAAGCGCGCCGCGATGCAGGCGCACGCGTCACAGATCGACGACAACTCGTTCTTCCTCCAGATGCCACTCGCGTTGTTCCGCCGCGCGTTCGGCTACGAGTGGTTCATCCACAAGGGCGAGCCGCCCGGCATCCACGAGTCGGATCTGTTCTGATTCGCTCGCTCCTTCGCCGGCTTCCGTTCGGGTCGCCGACTCGCACGCTCGCTGGCGAGCCTCGACGCTCGCTCCGCTCACGCCTTCGGCCGCGTGGGAGCACGTGTGGGCGCGGACGCTGGTCTAGCCCCGCTTCGGCGCTTGGCGCGGCGCGACGCGGCTGAAACCGGGTTTGTCGAGCGCCTCCGCGGCCTTCACGAGCTCGGCGAGCGCGTCGGGCACCGCGCCCGCGAGGTCGTCGACGTCGGGAACCAGCTCGCGACACACGAGGAACCCGAAGTCGACGTGGTCGAGGTAGCTGATCACCGTGAGGTTCAGGCCCGCGCCGTCGAAGATCGGACCCATCGGGTACATCGCGAGGAGCTTGGCGCCCGCGAAGTAGAGCGGGAACGGTGGGCCGGGCACGTTCGAGATCACGAGGTTGTGGATCGGACGGTGCCGGTCCGCGAGCCGCAGGCCCGAGTACACGCGCATCGCACGCGAGAACAGCGCGGGCGACGCGAGGTCGGCCCACTCCTGCAGCGTGTCGCCGCCGATGTCCTCGTGCATCTGCTTCGCACCGATCGTCGACTGGTGCACCGAGAGGAGGCGCTCGACGGGATCGTCGAGCTCGACTGGGAGTCCGGCGAACATCGCCGAGACCCGATTGCCCATGTCGGCCTTCTGCTCCTCGGTGCGCGTCGACGTCGGGATCGTCGCGACGAGCGGACGGTCCGGAAGCTCGCCACGCGCCGTGAGGTACGTGCGCAGTGCGCCGGTCGCGACCGCCAGGATGACGTCGTTCACCTTGACGTTGAACGCGTTCTTCACGGTCTTGACGTCGGCGAGCGCGACCGACGAGAACGCGATCTTGCGGTGCGGTGTGATCGTGCCGTTCATCGTGAGACGCGGCGCGGTCAACGGCACGGTCATGTTCGTCGTCTGCTCACGCGCGCGCTGCACGACGCGCGTCGCCGAGCGCACGAGCCGCCGCATCGCGCGCGCCATGAGCAACGGCTGACGCGCGAGCGACACGACCGCGTGCGCGATCAGCTCCGGATCGCCGGGCACGTGGTCGGCGTGCCAGTCCTCGGGCCGCGGTCCTTCCGAGCGCGACGCAGGTTCGGCTTCGAGGTCGTAGAGGTTCGCGATCAGCTCGACGCCGGACATGCCGTCGATCGCGCTGTGGTGCACCTTCGCGATCACCGCGACGCGGTCCTGCTCGAGCCCTTCGACGTACCAGATCTCCCACAGCGGTCGCGACCGGTCGAGCGGACGGCCCGCGATCTCCGCGGTCAGTCGCGCGAGCTCACGCGGTCCGCCCGGCGCCGGCAACGCGGTGTGGCGCACGTGGTAGTCGAGGTCGAAGTCCGGGTCCTCGACCCACAACGGGTTGTGCAGGTCGAACGGCACGGTCACGAGCCGCCGGCGGAACGGTGGCAGCAGGTGCATGCGCTCGCGCAGGAGGTCCCGCACGCGTTCGACGTCGAAGGGAGTGGGCGCGGTCGACGGATCGAGGATCGCCGTGCTCATCACGTGCATGTGAGCGGTGGGCGTCTCGATCGAGAGGAAGGCGGCGTCGAGGCCGGAGAGTCGTCGCACGAACGCCATCCTCCCACCTGAGCTTTCCGGTCGCACTCGCTTCGCTCGCCGCTCCTGAGGCCGCAGCCCCCTGGGACGGCCGGCCCGCAGAGCGACCCGGCCGTTCAGGCAGGAACGCGGGCTCCCTCGCGGCCAAAATGTAGAGGTGAGCGCCTCGGGCTGGTTTCTGTGCGTGGCCGTCGTCGGCCTGGTGTTCACCCTCAATGCCCTGGCGCCGCGGCGGCGCCCCACCTCGCTGGTCGGTGTCAGCTTCTTCTCCGCCTGGCTGACGACCGAGCTCGCCGAGATCCACCTCGTCTGGCAGGCCGTTGCCATCGGCCTCTTCGTCGCCACGGGCGCGCTCCACGCGTGGACCGGCGACCTCGCGCTCGCGCTCACCGCGCTGTCGTGGATCGGGCTCGTGCACATCGTGACCCTCGCGTTGCGAACCCGCGCGTTCATCGACGACGCGCTGCGCGACCTCCCGCCGCTCGAAGCCGTCACCCCCGTTCGCAGTCCGTTCCGGCGCGCGATCGCGCGCAACCCGCGCCGCGCCGGTGTGGAGAAGATCAAGAACCTCGCGTACGTCGACGACGGCGACCGTCGCCATCGCCTCGACGTCTACCGGCCGAAGGTCGACCCCGAGGACGGCGAGCGCGACAACGCGGGCGCCGGCGCGCCGGTGCTCCTGCAGATCCACGGCGGCGGCTGGATGATCGGCGAGAAGAAGCAGCAGGGCCTGCCGCTCATGTACCAGCTCGCGTCGCGCGGGTGGGTGTGCGTCGCGATCAACTACCGGTTGTCGCCCCGCGCGACGTGGCCCGACCATCTGATCGACTGCAAGCAGGCGCTCGCGTGGGTGAAGCAGCACATCGCCGAGTACGGCGGTGATCCGGCGCGCGTCGTCGTCACCGGTGGCTCGGCCGGCGGTCACCTCACCGCGATGCTCGGACTCACCGCGAACGACGCGCGCTTCCAACCCGGCTTCGAGGACGTCGACACGTCGGTGCGTGCGTTCGTGCCCGTCTACGCGGTGTACGACTTCACCGACCGCAACGGCATCCGCGGCAAGCGCGACGCGCTGCGCTGGATCCTCGAGAAGCGCATCGTGAAGCTGCTGCGCGACGCGAACTTCGACGTGTTCGACCTCGCGTCGCCGATGAGCCACGTGCACGACGGCGTGCCGCCGTGCTTCGTGATCCACGGCTCGCTCGACAACCTCGTGCCGGTCGAGGAGGCGCGCGCCTTCGTCGGTCTCCTGCGCGCCGCGTCCACCGCGCCGGTCGCGTACGCAGAGCTGGCCGGCGCGCACCACGCGTTCGACGTCTTTCCCTCGCTCCGCAGCGTGTTGATGGTCGACGGCGTCGAGCGCTTCGCGAGCTGGGCGGTCAGCGACTCCGCCCGCTCCGTCGCCGCACGATCGGCGGACGGTGCACCCGCGTCGGCGACCGGTCCGACGACCACGGCGCATACGGAGCCATCACCAACCCTGCAAGGGTGAGCAACACGGTGTCATAGTTCACGCGCCAGCCCGCGAAGTCGCGCCACGCCTGCTCGCGATCCTGCTTCACGGGCACGCCCGCCTCGGCGATGTGGTCGTACACCTCGAAGAACTCCGACTTCGTGACGCTGATCGGATCGTCGGCGTTGGGCGCGGCGTCGTACGGGATCTGGAAGTTGTCGGCGATGGCGCGCAACGCGAGGTAGCCGGCGCGGATGCACGTCGCGGCGTCGGGCGTCCACGGGATGTCGAGGAGCGCGAGACGGAGCGCGGCCGTGTCGAGGATCGCGCCCGCCGCGGTGATCCACGAGCGGTGGGGGTTCGGCGAACGGAAGAACGAGAGGATCCCGACCGAGGTGTGCGTCTCCTCGATCTCGACGAACCACAGCTCCCACTGCTGCCAGATGGGGTCGAGCCGCTCGGCGAAGCCGGTGCGGTGCGCGCGGATGATCATCTCGCTCGGCGACGGCGGCGTGCCCGCGCGCACCGTGAGCTGACCGACCGCGACCTCGCGTCGCGAGAACGACCCGTAGATCGTCGGCAGGTACGAGATGAGGAGCGCGAGGAGGCCGAGCCCGATCGCGGCCTCGACGAAGCTGATGAGCATCGGCCCGACGCGTCGGGGCGTGTCGAAGCCGAGCGTGAAGAGCGCGGAGCCGCTCAGCCGAACCGCCTCACTCCACGTCGTGTGCTCGACGGCCCAGAAGATGCCGATGAAGCCGACGAAGACGCTGCCGAGCCACACGATCGGGAACGCGAGCAACGTGAGCGGCGCGTAGAGCGCCATGACGCGGTCGCGCTGCTCGTAGCTCTTCGCGGGACGCGTGAAGAGATCGAAGACGCTGCGCAGCGCGCGGGCGATCATGCGCGTGACGGTGACGGTCGCGCCGCGCGGCAGCACGAAGGTCCGTACCGCGGCGTCGATCACGATGACGACGCTCGCGATGCCGAGCACTCCGAGCGCAATGCGTGCGGCGATCACGCGCTCACTCCGAGTCGCGCGGGTTCTGCCGCGCCCGCTTCACGTCGGAGCGGCGCCGCTTCGACTGCAACCGGCGTTGTTGCGACGCACGCGTCGGCTTCGTCGCGTGACGGGGCGCGTCGATGTGCAAGGCGTCCGCGAGCCGTTGTCGGAGTCGCTCGAGCGCGGCGGCGCGGTTGCGGGCCTGAGACCGCTCGTTCGACGCGACGACGCGCACGGTGCGGCCGAGCTTCTCGACGAGACGCGCCCGCTGGCGAGGTCCGAGCGACGGAGAGCCCTCGATGTCGAAGTGCACCTCGACCCGCGTGTTCGCGGTGTTGGCGTGCTGCCCGCCGGGGCCGCCACTCCCGGTGAAGCGCCATTCGAGCTCGTCGAGCGGGATGCGACACGAGCGCGTCACGGCCAACACCGGCCGGGCGTCCGTGCTCCGCTCGTTCCCGTCACCGGCTGGCACTGGAGCAGACTACGGCGGTGCGCGCGGTCGGTCTCGTCCTTGCAGTCCTGCTCCTCGCGGCGTGCCACGGCTCGTCGACGCCGCATGCGAGCGGGCCGAAGAGCACGGCGGTGAACCCGGGCCCGAACTCCACGGTGTCCGATCCGGGGCCCAACAACACGGCGAGCGGACCGCAGACGCTCCAGGGAACGCTCGTCGCGCGCGACGGCTGCTTCGAGCTCGACGGCAACGCCGCGCATCAGCCCAAGACCCACTACGAGCTGACGTTCGTCGACGTGGTGGTGCAGCGCGGCACCGACAAGGTCGTGATCGAGGACTCCGACGGCAAGCGCACCGTCGGGCCGCGCGACACCGTGTACGTCGCGGGCCACCCGGCGTCGGGCCGCGGACCCTGCGGCCGGAACTTCAACGTCGACAAGGTCGTCGCCGTCATCCCGGCAAATTGAGTTCGGCGACGTTCCCGCCAGAGCGCGCGAGCGGAGCGAGCAGCGCGGCCTCAATCGTGCACTGAGGCGTCGCGGAGGGCGAAGCTTGCGAGCCCGACCAGAAACTACGTGCGTGAGAGCGGGCGGTACTTGATGCGGTGCGGCTGATCGGCTTCCGCGCCGAGGCGTGCGTGCCGGTCGGCCTCGTAGTCGCTGAAGTTCCCCTCGAAGAATCGCACTTCCGAATCGCCTTCGAACGCGAGCACGTGCGTCGCGATGCGGTCGAGGAACCAGCGATCGTGGCTCACGACGACCGCGCAACCGGCGAACGACACCAGCGCGTCCTCGAGCGCGCGCAACGTGTCGACGTCGAGGTCGTTCGTCGGCTCGTCGAGCAGCAGCAGGTTGCCACCCATGAGCAACGCCTTCGCGAGGTGCAGGCGGTTCCGCTCACCACCCGAGAGATCGCCGACCCGCTTCTGCTGATCGGAGCCTTTGAAGTTGAAGCTCGCGACGTACGCGCGGCCGTGGATGTCGCGACCACCGACGACGAGGTGGTCGACACCGCCGGTGATCTCCTCGTACACGGTCTTGTCGGCGTCGAGCGCGTCGCGCGACTGGTCGACGTACGCGAGCTCCACGGTCGGCCCGACCTTCAACGCGCCCGCGTCGGGCTGGTCCTGACCGACGAGCAGCCGCAGCAGCGTCGTCTTGCCCGCGCCGTTCGCGCCGATGACGCCGACGATCCCACCACGCGGCAGCGTGAACGAGAAGTCGTCGAACAACAGCCGGTCACCGAATGCCTTCGTGAGGTGCTCGGCCTCGACGACCTGGTCGCCGAGACGCGGACCCGGCGGGATCGAGAGCTGCAGCTTGTCGCCCACGCGCTCGGCCGCGTTCGCTTCCGCGAGCAGCGACTCGTACGCGGTGAGTCGCGCCTTGCCCTTCGCCTGTCGAGCGCGCGGCGCCATGCGCACCCACTCGAGCTCGCGCGCGAGCGTGCGGCGACGCGCCTCGTCGGACTTCTCCTCCTGCGCGAGTCGCTGCTCCTTCTGCTCGAGCCACGACGTGTAGTTGCCCTCCCACGGGATGCCCTGCCCGCGGTCGAGCTCGAGGATCCAACCCGCGACGTTGTCGAGGAAGTAGCGGTCGTGCGTGACCGCGACGACGGTGCCGGTGTACTCACCGAGGAAGTGCTCGAGCCACGCGACGGACTCCGCGTCGAGGTGGTTCGTCGGTTCGTCCAGCAGCAGGAGGTCGGGGCGGCTCAGCAGCAGGCGGCACAGCGCGACGCGGCGGCGCTCACCACCCGACAGCGTCGTGACGTCGGCGTCGCCGGGCGGGAGCCGCAGCGCGTCCATCGCGATCTCGAGCGTGCGGTCGAGATCCCATCCGTTGGCGGCGTCGATCTTGTCCTGCAGCTCACCCTGCTCCGCGATGAGCTTGTCGAAGTCGGCGTCGGGCTCCCCCATCGCCGTGCAGACCGTCTCGAAGCGGGCGAGCAGGTCGCGCAGCTCCGCGACGCCGTCGGTGACGTTGCCGAGCACGTCCTTCGCGGGGTCGAGCTCCGGTTCCTGCGGCAGGTAGCCGACGGTGAAACCGGGCGTGAGCCGCGCCTCGCCCGAGTAGCCGTCGTCCTGCCCCGCCATGATCCGCAGCAGCGTCGACTTGCCGGCGCCGTTGGAGCCCAGCACGCCGATCTTGGCGCCGGGGTACATCGAGATGTTGATGCCGCGCAGCACCTCACGGTCGGGCGGGTAGAAACGCGACAGCTTGTGCATGGTGTAGATGAATTGCGGCGCCATGCGACCTACGTTACCGGCGCGTCGGTTCGAAACCTCCAAGCGGAACGCACGAGAGGATGACGAGTTGACCAGGATCTACGACATCGCGGACGAGTACGTCGAGCGCTACGCCGCGCTCGATCCGGTGAGCGCGACCGCTGAGGGCATCGCCGGTCACGACCACGAGCTCACCGACTACTCGCCCGCAGGATCGGACGCGCGCGATGCGCTCGCGCGCGAGACGCTCGCCGCGCTCGCCGCCGCGTCCGTCGAGGGTGACCGCGATCGCATCGCGTCGGAGGTGATGCGCGAGCGGCTCGAGCTCGGCACCCTGCAGCACGACGAAGGCGACGAGCTGCGCGAGCTGCGCGTCCTCGGCAGCCCGATGCAATCGATCCGGCAGTGCTTCGACCTCATGAGCTACGACACCGCCGACGACTGGGAAGTCGTGGTCGCTCGGATGAAGCGGGTGGCGTGGTCGGTCGAGACATTTCGCGCGTCGCTCGAGGAAGGCGCGCGACGCGGCCTGCTCGCGGCGCGTCGGCAGGCGCTCGCGTGCGCGCAACAGGCCGAGAGTTGGGGCGGACTCGGAAGCGACCAGCCGTACTTCCGCGCGATCGCGCAGCGCTACGCGCAGTCGGCGAACGGCGCGCTGGGCGCGTCCCTGAACCGAGCCGCCGAGGAAGCCACCGCGTCGTACGCAGAGCTCGCGGGTTGGCTGCGCGACACGTACGCGCCCCAGGCGGACGAGCGCGACGCTGTCGGCGCCGATCGCTACCGCCTCCAGGCCCGCGCGTTCTGCGGCATCGACCTCGACCTCGCGGAGACGTACGACTGGGGCTGGGACGAGCTCTACCGCATCGAAGATCAGATGGGGCGGGTCGGCGAACGCATCCTTCCGGGCGTGTCACGCGACGAGGTCATCGAGCACCTCGAAACCGACGAGCACCGCGCGATCGAAGGCGTCGACAACTTCCAGCACTGGCTGCAGGACCTGATCGACCGCTCGATCGCGGAGCTCAACGGCACGCACTTCGACCTCGCGGAGCCGCTGTTGCGGTGCGAGGCGATGATCGCGCCGCCCGGCGGCACCGCGGCGATGTACTACACGGGTCCGAGCGAAGACTTCTCGCGGCCCGGCCGCACGTGGTACCCCACCCTCGGCAAGACCCGCTTCCCACTCTGGCGCGAGGCGTCGATCTGCTACCACGAGGCGGTTCCCGGTCACCATCTCCAGATCGCGCAGGTGCGCTACCTCGCCGAGGAGCTCAGCCGCTTCCAGCGCACCGGATTCGTCTCGGGCCACGGCGAGGGCTGGGCGCTGTACGCCGAGCGGCTCATGGGCGAGCTCGGCTACCTCGACGATCCCGCGTACGAGCTCGGCATGCTGTCCGCGCAGGCGATGCGCGCGGTGCGCGTGATCGTCGACATCGGCATGCACCTCGAGCTGCCGATCCCGGCGCGCGAGCGCTACCACCCGGGTGAGCGCTGGAACGCGGAGATCGCGCTGCCGTTCGTGATCGAGCGTTCCTGCTTTCCGGCCGACTTCATGCGTTCCGAGGTCGACCGCTACCTCGGACTGCCGGGGCAGGCGATCTCGTACAAGGTCGGCGAGCGCGTGTGGCTCGCGGCGCGCGACGAGGCGAAGGCACGCAAGGGCGCGGACTTCGACCTCAAGGCGTTCCACTCCTACGCGCTGAACCTCGGCGGCATGGGCCTCGCGCAGCTCCAGCGTGAGCTCTCGAGGTTCTAAGACTCTTCGCCTTCCCATTCGCGATCGGACTTGTCCCAGGCTTCGTTGCGCGCGTCGAAGCTGTCCTTCCAGTGCTCGGCCGCGTCACGTGACGGATAGGGACCGAGCCGGCGATCGGGCGGACACGGCGAGTCGGCAGGCTCGACGCGCTCGTGCTTCAGGCACCAGTACCAATCGTCGGCCACGGACGGAACTCCTCGGGGACGGACGGCAGCGGGCAATAGCGTGACGTTCCCATGAGCCTGCTCGTCGACACCACTCCCCTGCGCGTGTCGCGCGACTTCCGTCGCCTCTGGCTCGGTCAGGCCGTGTCGTTCGCGGGCAGCACGATCACCGCCGCCGCGCTCCCGTTCCAGGTGTTCCACCAGACGGGCTCGTCGCTCGACGTCGGTCTGCTCGGCGTGGCGCAGCTCGGCCCGCTGTTGCTGTGCTCGCTCGCCGGCGGCGCGCTCGCCGACGCGGTCGACAAGCGTCTGCTCCTCCTCATCGTCACCTTCGTCTCGCTCGCCTGTTCCGCGCTGCTCGCCGTGAACGCGTGGCTGAGCCATCCGCAGCTCTGGCTCCTGTACGTGCTCGGCGCGGCGTCGAGCGCCGCGTTCGCGGTGAGCTTCCCGGTACTGCGCTCGTTGCTGCCGCTGCTGCTCGAGGAGAGCCTGCGACCGGCGGCGTTCGCGCTGCAATCGACGTACGGCTCGTTCGGGATGATGGCCGGGCCCGCGGTCTCCGGTCTGATCATCGGCGCCGCCGGGGTGAAGGCGGCGTACAGCGTCGACGTCGCGACCTACTTCGCCGCCCTCTGGTTCTTCGCGCGCATCGCGTCGTCGCCGCCGGTCTCGGCCGGCGCCCGCGCGTCGCGCTCGTCGGTCGTCGAAGGGCTCCGCTTCCTGCGCGGGCACTCCGTGATCATGAGCGTGTTCGGCATCGACCTGCTGGCCATGGTCTTCGGCATGCCGCGCGCGCTGTTCCCGGCGCTCACGCAACGACTCGGCGGAGGGCCGGTCATGTACGGCCTGCTGCTGTCGTCCGTCGCGGCCGGCGCATTCGTCGCCTCGATCACGAGCGGCTGGACGGGCCGCGTCGAGCGCCAGGGACGGGCGGTGTTGTTCGCGGTCGCGGCGTGGGGTCTCGCGATCGCGGTCGCCGGGCTCGTGCGCGTGCCCGCGATCGTGATGCTCATGCTCGCCGTCGCCGGGGCTTCCGACATGATCTCCGGCGTCTACCGCTCCGCGGTCGCGGCCGACGTGACGCCCGACGACATGCGCGGGCGGGTCAGCGGCGTCGAGATCGCGGTGTACGCGGGCGGTCCGGTGGTCGGCGACGTCGAGGCCGGCATCGTCGGCGGGCTCGTGGGCGTGCCGTTCGCGATCGTGTCCGGCGGCATCGCGTGCGTCGTCAGCGCCGCGCTGTTCGCCGCGCGGGTGCGCAGCTTCGCAACCTACCGCCGCCACGCGCCGGCGGACCCGCTCCCGCCTGAGCGCGCGAGCGGAGCGAGCGGCGCGGCCTCGATCGCGGACTGAGGCGTCAGGAGCGGCGAGCGCGACCAGGAAGATCAGCGCGCGGCGTTGCGACGCGCGATCGAGTCGATCGCGACCGCGACGAGCAGCACCAGCGCGGTCACGACCTTGTCCGCGGCCGCGCTGTAGCCCTGCAGACCCATTCCGTTGTCGATCGCGGCGATGACGAGGCCGCCGAGCACCGCGTGGATGGCCTTGCCCCGCCCTCCGAAGAGACTCGTGCCGCCGATCACCGCCGCCGCGACCGCGTACAGCACGAGGGTGCCGCCGTCGAGCGACGTCGACACCGAGTTGATGCGCGACGCGTACACGATTCCGCCGATGCCGGCGGTCAGCGATCCGAGCGCGAAGCCTGCCGTGCGCATGCGTGCGAGCGGAATGCCGGCGCGGCGCGCGGCTTCCGCGTTGCCGCCGATCGCGTAGAGGTAGCGGCCGAACCGCGTGCGATTCAGCAGGAACGTCCACGCCGCGAGGACACCGAGCACGACGAGCACGACCCACGGCACGCCTCGGATCGCGATCAGCCGGCCGCGGTTCGTGTTGCACACGAGCACCACGGCGATGCCCGCGGCGGCGATGAGCGCGATCTTCAGCAGCGTCGCGACCGCGGGCGGGGCGACCAGCCCCGAGGCGCGGCGACGCGATTCGTTGCGCCACATGCGCGCGCCGACGATCGCGACGATCACGACCATCACGATCCAGCTCGCGAGCGGGGTGAGGTTGCCACTCGTGATGTCGACGACGATGTGGTTGTCGATCGGCACCGTGCCACCGGTGCCGAGGATGAGCAGCATGACGCCCTGCCAACCGAGCAGGCCGCCGAGGGTCACGACGAACGACGGCAGCCCGAGCCGGGTGATGATCGTGCCCTGCAACGCGCCGATCGCCGCGCACGTGATCAGCGCGATGAGGATCGCGGCCCACCACGGCCACCCCGTCGACTGCTTCACGAGCTCGGCGGTGACGATCGCGCCGATGCCGCCCACGTACCCGATCGACAGGTCGATCTCGCCGAGGAGCAGTACGAACACCTCGCCCATCGCGAGGAGCATGTAGGCCGCGCCCTGCACCAGCAGGTTCACGAGGTTCCCGGACGACAGGAACTTCGAGTTGAGCGACTGGAAGATCAGCGAGATCAGGATCAGGCCCGCGATGACGGGCAGCACGCCACTGTCGCCCGAGCGCACACGCGTCCACCAGACGCGCAGGTACGCGCCCAGCGTGTCGGCGTGGGCGCCGGCGTCGCCGGGATCGGCCTCGGCGCGCGCGGCGTCGGCGAGCGCGCCCTCCTGCGCGTCGGCATCCACCGGCGGCGTCGGCTCCTCGACCCGGGTCATGTCGTCGCGCTCCCGTCGGGCCTACCGTCGCGCGCGACGGTGCGCGTCGACTTTCCCGTCGTCATGAGATCGACGACGATCTGCGTGTCGAGCTCGCTCGTCGGCCGCTGCGCCACCATCCGGCCGAGCCGCAGCACCGCGATCCGGTCCGCGACCTCGAACACGTCGTTCATGTTGTGCGACACGATGAGCACCGCGAGCCCGCGCTCCGCGAGGCTGCGGACGAGCCGGAGCACCATCTCGGTCTGCGCGACCCCGAGCGCGGCGGTGGGCTCGTCCATCACGACGAGCTTCGAGTTCCACAGCACGGCCTTGGCGATCGCGACGGCCTGACGCTGACCTCCGGAGAGCGACGCGACGAGCTGACGCACCGATCGCACCGTCGTCACCGCGAGGCTCGCGAGCGTCTCCGCCGCGGCCTGCTCCATCTCGTCCTCGGCGAGCACGAGATTGTGCACGCGCTCGCGGCCCAGGAACAGGTTCTGCGCGATGTCGAGGTTGTCGCACAGCGCGAGGTCCTGGTGCACGGTCTCGATGCCGAGCGCGGCCGACTCGCGCGGGCTGCGGATGTGCACCGGCCGGCCTTCCCAGAGAATGTGTCCGGAGTCCGGGGAGTGGATGCCCGCGATGCACTTGATGAGGACCGACTTCCCCGCGCCGTTGTCACCCGCGAGCGCGGTGACCTGACCGGCCGGAATGTCGAAGTCGACATCGACGAGCGCGTGCACCGCGCCGAAGCTCTTGCTCACCCGCTCGAGTCGGAGCAGTGGCGGGTCGGTATCGGCGCGTGCCACGTCCGGTGCTGTCGCCGTCATGTGCGCGATCGCTTACTTGTTGATCCCGGCGGTCGTGCACGCGCTCGCCAGCGCCGACGTGCACAGCTGCGTGACGTTCACGCCCTTGTCGGCCACGACCGTCGACGCCATGTTCGTCGTCGTGACCCAGATCGGCGTGAGGAAGACGGAGTCGACGTCGCCGCCCTTCGGGTCCTTCGAGGTCGCGTTCACGAGCCCGCTCGGCGCCTTCTCACCGGCCCGCAGGTACAGCGCGAGCGCGACCGCGGCCTGCGCCTCGACGTAGATCGGCTTGTACACCGTCCCGCACTGGTAGCCCGCGAGCACGTTCTGCAGACCCGACAAGGACGCGTCCTGCCCGGTGGTCGGGAAGGTGCGCGCCGGCGTGTGCTGCGACTTCAGGATCGCGATCACCGCGTTCGCGTTGTCGTCGTTGGGCGTGATCACGGCGTTGATGTTCGGGTGCGCGGTGAGCTGCTGCTGGAACGTCGTCGCCGCGACCGACGGCGTCCAGGTGCCCGCGGGCTCGCCGACCTTCACGTACGAGCCGTCGTCGAAGTGCGACTTCAGCACGCCGTTGTAGCCCTGCGCGAACAGCGACGCGTTGTTGTCGGTCGGGTCGCCGTCCATCACGAGGATGTTCGGCTTCGTGACCTTCCATGCCGCGATGCAGCTCTCCTCACCCTGACCGATGAGTTGACCGACCTTCACGTTGTCGAAGCTCACGTAGAAGCGGCCTTCGGTGCCGCCCTGCACCAAGCGGTCGTAGTCGATGACGGCGACACCCTTCGACTTCGCCTCCCGCTCGATCGCGGCGGCGCTGCCCGAGTCGATCGCGTCGATGAGCAACACGGTCGCGCCCTTGGTGATGTCGGCCTCGGCCTGGGTCTGCATCGTGCTCGTGCTGCCCTGCGCGTTGTCGACCTTGAAGTCCGACGACGACAGGCCCGCGGCCTGCAACGCCTTCGTGAGGTACGGCCGGTCGAACGTCTCGTACCGCGCCGATGACGTCGTGTCCGGCAGCAGCACACCGACCAGACCCTTGCCCTTCGCGGCGAGCGACTTCAGCTGGTCCATCGCGGCGAAGTCGACCTTGAACGTCGAGGGCGAGATCGACGTCGGGATGTCGCCTCCCGATCCCCCGCTGGTGTCGTTCGAGCTGTTCGACGACGAGCTTCCGCAAGCGGTCAGGGCGACGACGGCGACGACCGCAATCGCGGCCACGGCCGTCCGCTGGCGCGTGAGGTGCATACCGACCTCCCGATCTGAGGTGCGCATCGAGCGCGACCGGGAGCGGCCGCGTCACAGATCGGTTATGTCCCCGTAATCGTCGCGGAACATGCGCGCACACACCACTCAGGGCCTGACACGAGTGTCAGTAAATCTCCTGGGTGTGCGGAGCGAGCGAAGTGGTGAAGAAGAGATCGGCACGCGCGAGCGCGTCGGCGTGGCGCGCGGTCATGCGGCGCCCCGCGACGAGCGCCGACGGGTATACGCCGCCGTACAGCAGTGCGCTGAAGGCGCCGTGAGTGGTGACGAGGTCGGGCGTCGCATCGACCTCGCGACACGACCCGCCATCCGGCGCGCCCTCGACTGCCCAACGCGTGCCGTCGACCTCGACGACGACGCAATCGGTGGTGCGGTACGTCCGCGCGCTGAACGCGGTCGGGATGTCGAGCACGTTGACCCAGGTCCCGTCGTTCAGCGCGCGGGTGCGGAGCGCGCGCGGGTCGTCGATCAGGTACGGCAGCGGATCGTCGATCGGCATGCACCGCGCGCGGATCTCGCCGACGAGGTCCATCGAGAGCAACGTCTGCCAGAGCGCGGCGTGCGCTTCGGGAGTGAGCGCCACCAACTCGATGAGGTACACGTCACCGCTCGGTTGACCGTCGTTCCAGTGCTCGTGGGCGCGGTATGCGGCGTAGCCGTCGTCGTGCGCGAGGTAGTACGCGCCGCTCTGCTCGCCCTGCGGCTTCGCGCGGTCGTCGAACAGATACTGCTGCGTCTCGAGGTCGCGACCGATCTCGCCGGCGCGCTGGGCGCGGAAGCGATCCCAGAACGCGGAGATCGTCGGCACGATCTCCTCACCCTCGAGGAAGCGGACGGGGTTCGGGTGCACGCAGAACTCGGCGCGCACGCTCGCGCGACGGGGATCGATCGTCGTGAACCACGTCTTCGTCGCGATGCCGTAGTCGAGGTGCTCGTAGATGCCACCCTCGGCCGCGTACAACGTCGCGATCGGCTCACCGCGCGCCGCGATGTCGTCGTGCACCGCGCGCACGACGCGCGACATCAGCCCTTGCCGCCGGTGCGTCACCGAGGTCGAGACCCACGTCACGCCGCCCATCGGCACGACCGCGCCGCCGGGCAGCGCGACGTCCATCTTGTAGGACGCCGCGAGCGCGACGATCCGGTCGTCGTCGAACGCGCACCGGAACCGCCCGACATCGTGGAGCTTGAGCCGGTCGGCGATGTCGTCGGCGGTGTACGACACGCCGAATCCCCGTGCGTCGACCGCGCAGAGCGCCGGCCATTCGTCGAGCGTGGGTGCACGGACCTCGATGGCCATCGGGAGAGCCTCGCACGGCCGGCCCGTCGAGCGGTCGACCATTTCCACCGGGTCGCCGTCCACCGCCGCACCGGGGCGGCTCTCTAGCATCCGCCGATGGCCCCGCCCCAGCTCCCCGGATACACGCTCGAGTCGTTCGAGCACGAGCAGATCACCCGGCCCGTGTACCGGCGCGGCGAAGGCCCCGCGGTGATCGTGATCCACGAGGTACCGGGCGTGACTCCGAACGTCGCGGCGTTCGGTACCCGCGTCGCCGACGAGGGCTTCACCGCGGTGCTGCCGTCGCTGTTCGGAAAGCCCGGTCGCGACGTCTCCGGTGGCTACGCGTTCCGCTCGATGCTGCAGGGTTGCGTGTCGCGCGAGTTCTCGAACTGGGCGCTGAGCACGACCTCCGCGATCACGGTGTGGCTCCGCGCGCTCGCCAAGGCGGAGCACGAGCGCTGCGGGGGTCCGGGCGTCGGCGCGGTCGGGATGTGCTTCACCGGCGGGTTCGCGCTGGCGATGATGGTCGACGACGAAGTCGTCGCGCCCGTGTTGAGCCAGCCGTCGCTCCCCTTTCCGGTCGGCGGCGCGCGCAAGCGCGACCTCGCGATCTCCGACGCCGACCTCGCGGTGATCAAGGCGCGCGCGGCCGAGGGCCAGTGCGTGCTCGGACTGCGCTTCACCGGCGACATGGCAGTTCCTGGCGAGCGCTTCCAACGCCTGCGCGACGAGCTCGGCGACCGCTTCATCGCGGTCGAGATCGACTCGTCCCCCGGCAATCCACACGGTGTTCCCAGGCGAGCGCACTCGGTGCTGACCGAGCATCTCGTCGACGAGCCCGGCCACCCGACGCGCGACGCGCTCGATCGTGTCCTCGAGTTCTTCCGCGAACGCTTACTGCCTGCCGAGCGTCAATAGACTGGACGTGCTCGGCGGCGGGCTGAGCAGCGAGTCAGAGGTGGTTCCCCCCGGTGTCGACGCGAAGTGGGGTCGCGACGATCGTCGCAATCGTGGTCGCGCTGCTGTGCGCGACGGTGTTCACGGTTCACGCGCGCCTCGATCTCGACGCGACGCGCCACTCGCTGGCCGTCTCGCGCCAGCACGTCGTGCACCTCGACGCGCAGGTTCGCGACGCAGGCTCGCAACGCGCGCAGGCATCGGTCGAGCTCGCGCGCGCCCGCACCGCGCTCGCCGCCGACACCAGCGCGCGCGACCGCCTCCGCGCGACCGACCGCGTCGAGTACGCGAGTCTCACCGCGGCGCTCGCCGACCTCGCACGCCACCGCGAGGAGCTGAAGGAGAACACCGCGCGGGCCCAGCGCCTCGACGCGTGCCTGCTCGCCACGTCGCAGCTGTTGAACGAGGCTGCGGTCGGCGACACCGCGCACCTCGCGACGACGCTCCCGACCGCGGCGCAGCTCTGCAGCGAGGCCGCGGCATGACCGTCACCGCGACGCGTTCCGACGAGCTGGTGCCGGTGGGTCGGCGCCGGCGCCGGCCCGCGTGGTGGACGGTCGCGCTCGTCGCCGCGGTCGTCGTGACCGGCGCCGCGGTCGTCACCGACGCGGTCGCGCTGCAGCCTGCGCTCCACCGCGAGAGCACCGCGCTCGCGCGTTCGCGCGCCACGGAAGCCGCGGCGCGGCGCACCCTCGTCGACCTTCAGGCGCAGACCGCTTCCGACACCGCCGACCGCTCGCGCACGACGACGCTCGACGCGCAGCGCCGAACGGAGCGCGCCGCCGCGCAGCAGGAGCTGACGAAGCTCGAGCACGAGCTCTCGTCGACGCATCAACAGCGGAACGGCACCGTGCTGATCCTCGACCAGCTCGCGCGGTACTCGGAGCAACGGGACGCGTGCATCGCGGGCGTGCAGCACGCGACCGACGCGCTGCGGCGAGGTTCGACGCACGACGCGGTCGACGCGCTCACGAGCGCCGACGCGCCGTGCTCGGCCGCGCTCGCGGCGGTGACCGGCGCGCGCTACCCGTACGACTTCCCCGATCCCTCCGTCCTGCGCGTCGGGTCCCGCTACTACGCGTACTCGACCAACGCCGGCGGCGGGAACCTCCAGGTCCTCGAGTCGAGCGACCTCTCGCACTGGTCGCTCCAGGGCGACGCGCTCGCGGCGGTGCCGGCGTGGGCGAGCCCCGGCGCGACGTGGGCGCCGTCGGTCGTCGCGCTCGGCGGCCACTACGTCGCGTACTACACCGTGCGCGACCGCGGATCCGGCCTCGAGTGCGTCTCGGTCGCGGTCGCGGCGCAACCGGCAGGCCCGTTCGTCGACTTCTCGAAGGCACCGCTCGTCTGCCAGTCCGGCGGCTCGATCGATCCGAGCCCGTTCGTCGACGCGGCCGGCGCGGTGACGTTGCTCTGGAAGAGCGAGGCGGTCCCGCTCGCGCCGACGATCATCTGGTCACAGCCGCTCACGCCCGACGGCCTCACGCTGACCGGCACCCCGTCACAGCTGCTGTCCCCCGGCGCGAAGTGGGAGCACGGGATCGTCGAGGCGCCGTCGATGCTGCGCATCGGCTCGCACGACTATCTCTTCTACTCCGGGAACTCCTGGTCGACGGCCGCGTACGCCGAGGGCGTCGCGGTGTGCGACGGTCCCGCGGGACCGTGCCGCCGCCTCCAGAGCACTCCCGTGCTCGCGTCGCAGAACCGGCTCGCGGGTCCCGGCGGCGGCACGGCGTTCACGACCACGAACGGGAAGGTGCAGCTCGCGTTCGCGGCCTTCACGCAACCCGACGTCGGCTACCCGAACAGCCGGACGCTCCACTTCGCGAGCGTGCAGCTCGTTGCCGGCGTGCCCGTCGTGATCCCCGAATAGCGGGGCCTAGGCCAGCGCACCCTCGAGGCGGGTGAGCGCGTCGTCCTCGGAGACGTCGAGGGCGAAGCTGAGCTCGGAGACGAGCACGCTGCGGGCCTTGTTCAGCATCGACTTCTCGCCGGCCGAGAGGCCCTTCGAGACGTCGCGCAACGCGAGGTTCCGCACGACCTCGGCGACCTGGTAGACGTCGCCCGACTTCAGCTTCTCCTGGTGGTTCTTGAACCGCCGGCTCCAGTTGGTGGGCTCGCGCACGTCCTTCTTGGCGAGCAGCTGGAACAGGTCGTCGACGTCCTCGGCGCTGATCGGCGGGCGCATGCCCACCTCCTCGGCCTTCGCCGTGGGCACCGAGAGCATGAGGTCGCCGTGCGCCATGCGCAGCACGAGGTACTCGGTCTTCTCGCCGAAGGCCTCGCGGACCTCCTTCTTCTCGATCACCGCCGCCCCGTGGTGGGGGTACACGACGCGATCGCCGACTTTGAACGGCATCTCACTCCAGGCGCGGGCTCGCGGGGAAAGCCCGTCATCGTACCAAACGCCCTCGCGACGGCCTTTCGGCGGCTCTGCACTTGCACTCCATGGGGTGGTTGCCTCAGAATCGACCACGACGGGCGCGCATCCACCCACTCATAGTGGCGAGCGGATCGGGATGGCTGGGGCGTTCGATCGACGATTCACCCGGCGCGCGGGCGCTCCGGGGCCAGCCGCCGACCGACAGAGGACCTTTCATGGACGATTCCGCCGTGCAGCGCGACGCCATTCCGGGCCGCGAGGCGCTTCCGACCACCGTGGCCGAGAGCCTGCTCTCGTACCTGCCCGAGCCGGTCACGGTCCTCGACCACGAGGGCGTCGTCGTGTTCTCGGGCGGGCGCGCCGGCGAGCTCGCGGCCCCGGACGCCTTGGACGCCCGCCCGCTGTTCGAGCTGGTGCACCCCGACCACGTGCTGGCCGCGGTCGACGCGTTCGCCGACACGCGGGCGAGCACCGCACACCGCGCCTCCATCCGGGTCCCGCTGCGCGCGGCCGACGGCTCCTACCAGGACTACGAGATCACCCTCCAGAACCTCGGCGTGCCGCAGGACGGCGCCGGCGGCGCGCTCGTGGCGGCGTTCCTGCACAACGTCACGAACCGGGTGATGGCCGAGGAGGCGCTGCGCGCGGCGCAACACCGCGCCCTCCACGATCCGCTCACCGGCCTGCCGAACCGCGTGCTGCTCCTCGACCGTCTCGGCCAGGCGTGCGCGCGGCTGCGCCGCTCCGGCGGCCGGCTGGTGGTGATGTTCGTCGACCTCGACCGCCTGAAGGGCGTGAACGACACGCTCGGCCATGCGGTCGGCGACTCCCTGATCGTCGCGGTGGCGCGCCGGCTCCTCCAGACCGTGCGGCCCGACGACACGGTGGCGCGGCTCGGTGGCGACGAGTTCGTCGTCGTGTGCCCCGACGTCGTCGATCGCGAAACCCGCCGGGATCTCCCCCACCGGCTCCTCGCGGCGCTCTGCCGGCCCGTCGTCCTCGAGCCCGCGACCGTCTGCGTGACCGCGAGCATCGGCGTCGTCGACGCCGGCGAGGACGCCGATCCGACCGACCTCATCCGCGCGGCCGACGCCGCGATGTACCGGGCCAAGCGCGCGGGCGGGAACCGCATCAGCTCCTGAGCGATCACCCCTCGCGGCGCCTACATTGCGGGCACTCGGCGGGGGATCGGATCATGGCCGGAAGCGTTCGGCGCGTCGCGTGCCTTCTGCTCGCGACGGCGTTCGTCATCGGGTCGGCCGCGAGCGCGTCCGCAGCACCGTCGTCGTGGACGCTCGAGACGAGCCCGAACCGCGGCAACGGGCCGAACGAGCTGCGCGAAATCGCGTGCGCGACGCCGTCGTCGTGCATGGCCCTCGGCACGTTCCTCGTCGACAACGTCTACGAGACGATCGGGATGCGCTGGAACGGACGCCACTGGCAGATGGCGCCGACGCGCAACCGGAAGGACGCGTCGACCAACCTCCTGTCGGTCGCGTGCTCGGGCCCGGACTCCTGCCTCGCGGTCGGGTGGTCGCAGTCGAACTTCCGTCCCGACACGACCGCGCTCGTCGAGCACTGGGACGGCGCGCACTGGTCGATCGTGCCGAACCCGCCGGGCACGAAGCCGTACCTCCTGTTCGGCGTCGCGTGCCCGACCACCACGACGTGCTTCGTCGTCGGCAACCGCTACCAGTCGCAGCACGACATCGAGACCCCGCTCTTCGAGCGCTGGGACGACGGGTCGCTCACGACGGTCGCCGGCTCCGGGCTCCAGCCGTGGGTCACCGACCTCTCGTGTCCGAGCGCGACCACGTGCGTGGCGATCGGCGCGACGACCATCAACAACGACGAGCTCCGCGTGCAGACGTTCGACGGCGCGCACTGGACCGACGCCGGCGCGCCCACGCCGAGCACGCTCGCGGGTCTGCAGAGCGTGTCGTGCGCGTCGCCGACGTACTGCATGACGAGCGGCTGGTACTACAACTGGGACCGCGGGAAGTGGCTGCCGCTCGAGAAGGACGGCACCACGAAGTTCAGCCTCGGGCTGGTGCTGACGTGGGACGGCACCACGTGGGCACACCAAAACGTGCCCCGGAGCGGGCACTTCTCGAACTCACTCGCGGCGGTGTCGTGCCCGAGCACGACGCAGTGCCACGCCGTCGGGAGCTGGACTCACGATCACGTGCCGCAGACGTCGACGCTCGGCAGCTCGTGATCGCGCGCTACGACTTCTTCGCGGCGAGGTAGCCCTTGATCATGTCGGCGAAGTGCGCGGGGTTGTACACGTCCTCTTCGTAGGACCACTTGCCGTCGCCCGCGTACTTCAACAGCGTGAAGTTGTAGGCCTGGTGAATCGAGCCGTCGCCGGGATCCTGCATGCGGTTCCAGATCTTGCAGACGATCCAGCCGCGTTCGTCGTCGACGATGTGCCACTCGACCGGGAACACCGGCATCTCGCTCCCCGGCCACGATGTCATCGTCGCGACGATCCACTCGCGGATCGCCTCGCGCCCGTCGAACGTGCCGTAGTGGTGCTCGACGTACTGCGCGTCCTCGGTGAACTGGTCGGCCCACGCGCTCCAGTCGCCCGCGGCGCCGCGCTCCTGGTACCTCACGAACTCCCGCTCGAGCTCGTCACGACTCCATGAGGGCATCAACCGCTCCTTCGCTGTGGCAGTGGCCATTGCCCGCGGGAACGTCGAGCGCGGGGTTGCGATCGAAGAATCCGACCGGCGCCATGAGGAAGCCGGCGTACTCGACGGGCATGACGGGCCAGTCCTCCGGCCGCACCACGTGGGTCACGCCGAACGTGTGCCACACGACGACGTCGGTGTCGACGAGCGCGCGGTCTGCTTCGGTCCAACGCGGCAGCCCGTCGCCACCCGCGTGCTGGTTCGGGTACTCACCCGCGGCCCGCCGCTCGTCGGGCGAGTAGGGCGTGACCCAGAGGTTGTGGCGCGCGAAGCCGGCGCGCGCGGCGATGCTCGAGTCGGCGCGCGCGAGCAGCGTGGGCGTGGAGCCCGGGATGAGCTTGTAGCCGACGGGCTGACCGAGCCGGTTCGTGCGCTGCGGGTTCACGATCTTCCAGACGCGGCTGCGTGCGGCGTCGGTGTCGCGGATCGCGGCCTGCTCCGAGGCGAGCGCCGTCGAGACCGCGCGCCACGCGTTCCCGAGCGGATTGTCGGGGCCCGCGTCGACCGTGACCGCGTCGCACTCGTAGACCGTGTTGTCGACGCCGTCGACGTCGAAGTCGAGCCGCACGTTGAACAGGTGCTGGTGGTTCGGGCCGGCGACGCCGGGACCGACGAGTCCTGCGAGGCCGGCGTCGTGGTCGTCGCCGACGGCCATCGGCGAGATCACGCCCGTGAGCTTCACCTCGAGCTGGATCGATCCGTCGAGGTAGAAGTACCAGAAGAAGCCGTATTCATAGTTGCCGACCGTCGCGATCGAACTGATCACGAGCCGCCGCGAGCGGCGCACCTCCGACGTGCCGCCGTGCAGGTCGACGTGCTTCCAGAGGATCCCGTAGTCCTCCTCGTGCATGCAGATCGCGTTCTCGATCGTGTACGGGTGACCCTGCTCGCTGCTCAACCGCGCGTCGAAGTAGTGGATGACGCCGAGGCAGTCGCATCCGAGCGTGAGCGACTGCGTCATGCGACCGAGCCCCCACTCGCCCGCGTCGAACGCGTTCTTCCAGTTGTGCATCGGGCTCGGGTGGCCGTACGGCACGACCATCTCGCTCACCGACGCGCGATACAGGATCGGACGCACGGTGCCGCCGTCGTCGTAGCCGATCGTGTGCAGCGTCAGCCCTTCGTACGGATCGAAGCCGACGCGCAGCGACCAGCGCTGCCACTGCACGAGGTTGCCCTCGACGGTGAAGCTCGTGCCTTCGGGCTGGGTGATCTCGATCGGGCGCAGGTCGGTGCGCATCGCGCCGACGTCCTCGGGCAGGTAGCTCGAGCGCTCGGGCGGCAGCGGCGTGAGGCCGTGGTCCTCGACCGTGATGACCTCGCCCTTGCTGAGGTCGAAGAACACGAGCACGCCCTCGATGGGACGCGCGTAGCCGTTGTCGGTCTTCGACTCGCGCAGGTACGAGAGCACGCGGCTGATACGGCGACCCGCTTCGAGCTGCAGTCCGAAGTTTCCGGCCGGCCACGGGTCGAGCTGCACGTGGTCGAAGTCGGTGATGCCACGGCGTCTCATCGCGGCCTGCCATTCCGGGTGCTCCTTCACCGCGAGGATGCAGGTGAGGGTCTCGCCGAACATCAGGCCGGGACGCATCCCTTCGACGACCCGCCACTCGAGGATCTCGCCGGTCGTGACCGAAACGACGGCCTCGACGAGGTCGAGCTCGGGACCGGGCACGACGAGCGCGCGCACCCGCCGGTCGATCGGATCACCCGGCTTCCACGCGAGCACCTCCGACTTCGGGGGCTCGTGCAGCACGAGGTGGATGAAGCGTGCCGACTCGGGCAGGCGGCCGCTGCCGAGCACGATGTCGCCGCCTCGCTTCATCTCGGCCGCCGAGAGCATCGCGAGCGGGTGGTCGGCCGTCGCGGTCGGCGGCGTCAGCGTCTCCGTCATGCTGCGGACCGTATCGCCGCGCGACAGTTCGGCGCAGCCAGGCCCGAGTCACGCCCGCAGGCGCTATGCCATGGCGACGGCCGCGGCAATCGCCACGCCGGCACACGTGACGACCACCGCGACGCGCCACCGTTGCCGGCGTCGCCGCCGGGCGTGCCGGGTCGCCGACATCGCCCGCTCGACGACCCGGGGCGGACCGTCCATCAGATCCACGTTCGCGGCGATCGCGGCCCGCACGCGCTGCTCGAAGCCGCCGTCGTGCTGGTCGGGTCCGTCGAGGTGTGCCGCCGTCATCGCCATCCGAGCACCGCGCGCGCGTCCCGCGCTTCGCGTTCGACTCGTTCGACCGAGCACGCGAGCAGCGCCGCGACCTCGGGTGCGGAGCGCCGCTCGTAGCAGCGCAGCACGAGCACCGCGCGCTGGCGCGGCGGCAGGTCGACGAGCTCGCGCCACACGCGATCGCGCGCCGCGAGCTCCTCGTCGTCGCGTTGCTCGACGGTTTCTCGTTGGTCGGCAGCTTCGCGTCGCTCGGCGGCTTCGGCTGCCCACAGGTCGACGACGTCGGGCGCGGGCGCTGCGGCCGGGGGGTCGGTGCACTCCGCGGTCACCCCCGCCCGACGTCGGGGCCGCCGCCATGCCCGTTGCTGCTCGGCGACCATCATGCGACGCGCGTAGCGCTCGGCGTCGCCGTTCGTGAGATCGCAGTGCGCCAGCGCCGCGCGCACGAGCGCGGACTCGACGAGATCCTCGGCTGCGCCTTCGTCGTGTGTCAGCGCGAAACCGAAGCGCAGGAGCGACGCGACGCGCGCACTCGCCCACGCCTCGAACGCGGCTTCTCTCGATTGCTGCATGCGCTCCCCCACGCCATCCACCTTGCGTCGCTCATCGATACAGACGCTCGGGACGCTCGCATGGTTGCCTGAGAGTTTGGTCAAGGCCGGATGAACGCTCCGACAACGCCGGTGATTCTCAGGAAACGCGCGCTCTCGGGCGCGCGGGATGAACGGTCGGTGACCGGAGCGCTACGCGGTGTCGATGCGATGGAAACCTTCGGCGTAGCGATCGACCGGCAGCCCCGCACGCGATGCGACCGCCGCGCCCCAGTCGGTGACGAGCTTGGGAATGTGATCCGGGTCGGTCATCTGGCTCTCGTGACACAGCAGCGCCGCGATCTTGCGTTCGATCTGCGCGGTCGTGTCGACGAAGTAGTCGGCATCGTTCGACGCCATGATCCAGAGCTCGGGCACCGTGTACGCCTCGAGCCCTTCCTTCTGCAGCAGCTCGGGATGCGCCCACGGATTGCGTGCGTCCGGATACACCGCGCAGATCGAAGCTTCACCGGCGGCGAGATGATCGGGGTGGCTCGCGTAGAGGCGCGTGAGGTTCCGCTCCGGCGAGGGACACAGCATGCGGTCCGGGCGCACCTGGCGGATGACACGCGAGATGTCGCGCCGCAGCTCGATCGTGGGCTGGAGCCGGCCGTCGGGATAGCCGAGGAAGTACAGCTCGGTGACGCCGACGGTCTTGGCCGCGTTCGTCTGTTCCTCGCGCCGGATGCGCGGGATCTCGGAGCGAGGCACCGCGGGGTCGAAGCCGCCGGCGTCGCCGTCGGTCACGATGCAATAGCGGACATCGATCCCCTTGTCGGTCCACGCCGCCACCGACCCCGCGGCGCCGAAATCGACGTCGTCGGGATGGGCCGTCACCACCAGGATCGTCTTGATGTCGGTCGCCTCGTCGAGCATGGGCCGAGGTTACGCGGACGGTCGAGCCGTACGTTGCCGGTCACGCGGCCGGAGGCGAGACCGGAACAATCGTCGAGGCTCGCCAGCGAGCGCGTGAGTCGGCGCCGGCGGAAGGGAGCCGGCGAGGGAGCGAGCGAATAAGTTCGACCGCATGCCCGGTCGCCGTCCCGCTGAGCCCGAGCCGCCGCTCCTGGAGGGCAGCGAGCTCATCGGTCTGCTCGCCGACGACGACCGCCGCAAGGTCGTCGCCGCGATGGTGCTCGGCGCGTCGACGACGCCGGAGATCGCCGACGCCGGTGGGCTCGGGCTGCGCGAAGTGGTGCGGGCGCTGAACCGGCTCGAGACCGCGGGGCTGGTCGTGAGCGGCGCCGGCGACGATCACGTGCTGCTCGAACGCGCCTTCGCGCTCGCGGCGCGTGCCGACGCCGCGAACCGGCCGCGCGTCGAGGAGCACGGCGACTCGCCGCCCGACGAGGCGAAGGTGCTGCGCGCGTTCGTGCGCGACGGCCGGCTCACTTCGATCCCGAGCTCGTGGGGCAAGCGTCGAATCGTGCTCGAGTGGCTCGCGCAGCGGTTCGAACCGGGGCGTCGCTATTCGGAGACGTTGGTGAACCTCTCGCTCGCGCAGGTACACCCCGACACCGCCGCGCTGCGCCGCTACCTCGTCGACGACGGCTTCCTCTCGCGCGACCACGGCGAGTACTGGCGCTCCGGTGGCCGGATCGACCCCGTCGACAAGGACTGACGCCACCGGCCTGCGGCGCGCAATGACTCGACAGCTGTCCTTCTGCGCTCGCTCTGCCCGCGCCTTCGGCCGCGTGGGAGCGAGTCGTCCTGTGACTGCACGCGCGGCGTGCTACGTGCTTGCGTTCACCATGCGGGCGAAGCCGTCGCGCCAGGGAACGGTGGTCGGGCCGACGAGCTCGTGCATGCGCGTGTTGTCGGTGGTGACGCTCGCGATCGTGCGGTCGGTCACGACGAAGCTCGCGTCCTTGCCGACGAGCCCGGCCATGTACTGACACCACTCCTCGATCGACACCGTCTCGTCGCCCGCCCAGTTCACGATCGTCGCGGGTACCGACGCGCGCGAGAGCAGCGCCGGGATCATCGCGACGAGATCGTCTTCGTGGATCGGATTGAACTGGTTCGGTCGCTCGGGATGCAGCGCGACCGGGTCGCCGTTCAGGATCTGCGCGAGGTGGAACGCGGGCCAGCCGCCGTTGTCGCCGTAGGGCACGTTCAGGCGCGCGATGGTCGTCGGCAGGTCCCACTGCCGCGCGGCGGTGCGCACGACGGCCTCCGCCGCGATCTTGGCGATGCTGTAGGTCGGCATGATCGCCCGGTGGTTGTCACCGAGCGGATCGACCTCGCGCAGCTTGTGATGCCCGGCGGGCGCGTACACGCCCGTCGACGAGCAATGAAGGAAGGCCCGCGCGCCCCGGCAGCGCGCCATCAACAGACCGGCGGCTTCTGCGTTCGCGGTGATGTCGAGGTCGAACCGGCCCGACTTCACGACCGCGAGGTTCAGCACGACGTCGAACTCGTCGGGA
Source organism: Acidimicrobiia bacterium (assembly GCA_036271555.1). Classification (NCBI taxonomy): domain Bacteria; kingdom Bacillati; phylum Actinomycetota; class Acidimicrobiia; species Acidimicrobiia bacterium. The sequence continues at coordinate 13,486 of DATBAK010000035.1, read as the reverse complement.
ACGGCGGCGAGGTCGTCACGCGCGATGTCGACCGCGAGGCAGCGCACGCCGACGCCCTCGAGCTCGGCGCGCGCGTTCGCATCGCGGAACCGCGCGAGCGCGGTGACCTGGTTGTCGCGCGCCAGCGCTCGGGTGATCGGCAGCGCGACCTGGCCGGTCGCGCCCGTGACGAGGACTCGTTCTCCGCTCAGCACCCCGACATCTTCACCCACGGCGGCTCACGCGCGCTCGCTACGCGAGATGCGCGCCGAACCAGTCGAGCGTGCGCTGCCACGCGTCCTTCGCCGACGGCTCGTGATAGGCGTCGGGCCGATCGTTGCAGTTGAAGCCGTGACCCGCGTCCGGATAGCGCACGACCTCGGCGTCGACGGGCGCCTCGGCGACGACCCGCCGGAGCGCCTCGACCTCGTCGATCGGAATGCCCTGGTCGAGATCGCCGTAGAGGCCGAGCCACGGCGTCTGGAGTCCGGGCGCGATGTCGAGCCCCGACGGGAAGCCGAAGCGGCCCTCCGCGAGCCCGCCGCCGTAGAAGGTGACGGCCGCGCCCAGCGTCCACTGCGTCGCCGCGAACAGCGTCACCGACCCGCCCATGCAGAAGCCGACGATGCCCGTCGCCGAATCGGAGAAGCCTCGCGAGCTCAGCTCCGCGAACGCGGCGTCGAGGTCGGTCTCGATGCCGCCGGCGGTGAGCGACATCATCGCCGGGCGCACCTGCTCGAAGTCGCCGTAGTCGAGCACCGGCGAGCCCGAGCGGTGGAAGAACGCGGGCGCGATCGCGGTGTAGCCCGCGGCGGCGAGACGATCGCAGATGCTCTCGATGTGCGTGGTGACACCGAAGGCCTCCTGCACCACGACGACGCCGCCGCGCGCGTCGCCGTCGGGAGTCGCGAGCGCGGTGGGCATGTCACCGTCGGCCGTCGCGAGCGAGATCTGTTGCACCATCGACTGTCCCCTCGAGCTCAGTGGGTCGGACGGCGACTGTCTACCCGCTCCGGCGCGCCCTCAGCGCGCGGCCGGCTCGACCAATGCGCGCCGCAGCGTCACGAGCGCGTCCGCTTCCAGGCCGTGTGTCTCGAGGTAGTGCTCCGCGCCTCCGTGGCGTTCCCGCAGCTCGCGTAGTGTGCGTCGCATCACGTCGATCTCTGCGGCGTAGAAGGGATCGCTCACCTCGACGGGAGCACGAGCCGCCTCGGCCTGCGCGCGGTGGCGTTCGAGCAGCTCGCCGATGTGCTCCGCCGTGAGCGCGTAGTCGGCGGCGATCACCTCGTCGTCGACACCGAGCACCGACAGCAGCAGCGCGGCGACGATTCCGGTGCGGTCCTTACCGGCCGCGCAGTGGAAGACGATCGGGTGCGCGCCCTCGTCGGCGAGCGCGCGCAGCACGCGCACGAACCGGTCGGCGTAGCGATCGAGCATCAACACGTAGATCTCGTCGAGCGTCATCGTCGCGGGATCGGGCGCGTCGGGCGGACGCTCGACGTGCTCGGCGCGCGTCTCGTCGGCGATCGGCAGATGATGGACGACCACGCCGTGCGCCCCGAGCGGGCCGTGCCCATAGGTCTCGACCTCGTGACCCGCGCGCAGGTCGACGACGGTCACGAGCCCGAGCACCTCGACCAGGTGGCGGACATCCTCGGCACTCAGCCGCGAGAGCGAGTCGCTGCGGAACACCCGGCCGCGGCGCAGCCGGCCGGCCGCCGTCGGATAGCCGCCGAGGTCCCGGAAGTTCGCGGGACCGTCGAGCTCGATGCGGCGAGGGGATTCCGCAGTCACGAGGTCATATTCGCACGGCGCCGGAATCGGTCGTGCGGTACGTTGCCCGGGCCGACTCGCCGGACGAGGGAGTACGCGTCATGCCGAACAAGGTTCCGCAGAAGAACGACGGCAAGAAGGCCGGCAAGTCCCTGAAGGAGAAGCGGGCCGACAAGCAGGCCAAGAAGGCCGCCAAGCGCAACAGCTACTAGCGGCTCTCCCTGCGGCGCTTCCCCACTTCGCCTGATTCACCCACGCGGTGAACGCTCGCGATCTCGTCGCGTTCTACGCGGATCCCGAGTCGGGCGCATGGAGCGAGATCGGCTACGAGCCGTTCCCGCTCGGCGTGCCTGATCCGCCGCCGCACATCGCCGCGCCACCGAACATTCATCTGCGCGACCTGCGCGCGCGATACGACGTGATCGTCGTCGGCAGTGGCGCCGGCGGGGGCGTGAGCGCGTGTGTGCTCGCGGAGGCGGGTGCATCGGTGCTCGTCGTCGAGCGCGGTCGCTGGCTCGATCGCGACGACGTACCTCGCGACCATCTGCGCAACCACCGCTTCCCCGCGCGCGGCGACGGCGTGAGTCCGACCGGCCATCCGCGCGCGACTGTCGACGACGCGGGCGTCGAGGTCGCGCTCGGGCCGACCGACGACGGCTACCACCACAACGCGATCACCGCGGGCGGTGGAACGCGCGTGTTCGGCGCGCAGGCGTGGCGCTTCCTGCCCGACGACTTCCGCATGGCGACGCGCTACGGCGTACCCGAAGGATCCGCGCTCGCCGACTGGCCCATCACCTACGACGACCTCGCGCCCTATTACGACCGGGTCGAATGGGAGCTCGGCGTGGCCGGCGCGACCGGTCACCGGCTCGAAGCCCCACGTACTCGCGGCTACCCGATGCCCCCGTTCTCACCTTCGCCCGAGGCGCGCCGGCTCGACGCCGCCGCGCGCGAGCTGGGCTGGTCGACCGCGCCGGTTCCGTTGCTCGCGAACTCGATCCCGTTCGGCGGCCGCGCCGCGTGCGTGCGCTGCGGCTTCTGCGTCGGCTTCGCGTGTCCGGTCGACGCGAAGAACGGCACGGCGACCACGGTGCTCGCGCGCGCGATCGCGGCGGGTGCGACGTTGATCGGCGAGACGCAGGCCGTGCGCGTCGACGACGACGGCAACGTGACGTTGCGCGCGGCAAACGGCGAGCGAGTTGTACGCGGTGGGCGCGTCGTGCTCGCGGGTGGCGCGGTCGAGAGCGCGCGTCTGCTGCTCGTGAGCGGGCTCGGCAACGACTGGGTCGGCCACTGCCTGCAGGGCCACACCTACGCGGGCGCGTACGGACGGTTCGACGACGTCGTGATCGACGGGCTCGGTCCGGGGCCGGCGATCGCGACGCGCGACTTCTCGCACGGCAACGACGGCATCGTCGGTGGCGGACTGCTCGCGAACGAGTTCGTGAAGCTGCCCGCGCTGCATCTCGTATGGGCCCTGCCTCCGAACATCGCGCGCGACGACGACTCGGTCCGCGCCGCGATGACCGAGGGCTACCTGCGCACCGGCCACGTGATGGGACCGGTGCAGGAGATCCCGACGCGCGCCGCACGCGTCCGACTCGCGGATCACGTGACCGACCAGTACGGCGTCGCCGTCGCGCGATTCGAAGGCGAGCAACACGAGGCCGATCTGCGCGTGGCCGCGTTCGTCGCCGAGCGTGCGCAAGAGTGGCTCGTCGCGGCCGGCGCGCGCGACACGTGGACCGCGGCACCCACACGGCGGGTGCTGTCCGGCGGTCAGCACCAGGCCGGCACTGCGCGCATGGCCGCGTCGCCCCGTGACGGCGCGACCGATCCGTGGGGAAGGGTCTGGGGCACCGAACGCATCGTCGTCGCCGACGGCAGCGTGCACGTCACGAACGGCGGCGCCAACCCGGTGCTGACGATCCTCGCGCTGGCGTGGCGCGCGGCCGAGCACCTGGCCGCGCAGGGATGATCAGCCGGTCGCCGTGATCCCGGCGATCGGTGGCGAGGTGAGCGCGTTCGTGTCGGACCAACCGAAGAACGGGTTCGACGAGAAGTCGAAGGCGTCGCCGGTGCTGCTCGTCAGCACGTAGCCCTCACTGAAGCTCCCGTACGTCGAAGCGCCGACGATCGGCGCCGTGAGCGCGCGGCCGCCGAGCGAGCCCCGGAACGGCGCGCCACCGAACGCGAACACGCCGCCGTCCGACGCGATCAGCCAGTAGCCCGCGCCGCCGGGGCTCTGACACCCGTCGATCGCCCACGGGCACGGCGCGGCCGCCGCGACGATCGGGCGATTGAGCTTCAACGCGCCGGTCGAGCCGCGGAACTGCGCGTCGCCGTACGCGAACACACCGCCGTCGGAGGCGACGAGCAAGTAGCCGTGATGTGACGGCGTCGCGATCGCGGCGACGATCGGCCGGTTCAGCGGGAGCGGGAAGAACTCGCCGAGGTTGGGCGCGTCACCGAACGGCACGACGCGACCGGCGTTCGTGAACAACCAGTACCCGGCTCCCGAGGCGGTCGACACGATGCTCACCGCGCGCTCGGACGCGGACCAACCCGAACGGTCCGCATTGCCGGACCAACGCGCGTCGCCGAATGCGTACACCTGACCGAGCGAGTTGACGACCCAGTAGCCACCGCCGTCGCGTGTCGCGGCGAGCGCGGTCGCGGGCGCGGTCGGTGTGGTCGCGCGGCCGAGGTAGGGCGCGCCACCGAACGCGTAGACGCTCCCCGACTGACCGAGCGTCCACCAGCCGAGGCGCTTCGTGGTCGACAGCGACCCCGCGATCGTCAGCGTCTCGTCGCCGCGGTCGCCGTCCGGAATGGCGACGACGTTGCCGAACCGGCCCGTGAACTGCACGCGCGCGCCGACGAGGTCACGCGTTCCGCTCGTGAGGATGAGCGTGAACGTCACCGCCGAGGTGCCATCTGCGTCGGCGAAGCACGACTGGGTTCCGACGACGGTGCCTCGCAGCTGCGCGCCATCGTCGCGTTGCAGCGTCGCGGTGCCGGTGAGCGACTGCGACGCGTCGCCGTGTGAGCACACGGTCGCCTCGGTCGTCGTGATGTCGTACGACCCGTTGCCGAGCTGGCCGAGCGAGTGGTAGTTGCCGACCTCCTCGTGCGTGTTCTCCGGCGTGAACGTCAGGAAATGCGACCCCGTCGCTTCGCCCGCCACCGACTGGCTGCTCGTCGACGCGTCCGCTTGGGCCGCGCACGCGCCGACGAGCCCCACAATCACCAGCCCGACCGTGATCCGTCGCCCCACCATCGCTTCACCCCTTCGCCCTCAGGTCAGCTCTCCGCGCGCGAGGAGCTCGACCGGATCCTGCATCCGCACCATGCCGAGATAGCCGCCGCCACGCTCGATGCTGTCGTGCACCGAATAGCCGAGCACTTCCTGCGCGCGCCGCGGCAGGCGCGCCGCGAGCTCGGGCGGCGTCGACAGGTAGTTGTTCTCCTCGGTGCGCAGCCATCCGAGGCAGTAGCTCAGGTGCGCGCCGCGGCGCGCGACGTCGGTCGTGTTCGCGCCGCCGCCGTGGATCGTGCCGCCGGAGTAGATGACCGCCGAGCCCGCGGGCATCTCCGCGTAGGCGGCGGCCTCGAGCGGCGGCGGCGCGAGCACCTGCTCCATCGCGGGCCGCGTGCGGTCCTCCCATCGATGGCTTCCCGGCACGACACGCGTCGCGCCGTTCTCGCGCGTGAAGTCGACGAACGCGATCACGGTCGCGAGCTGGAGCTCGGGGTGCGGCCACGGCACGTCGGCCCACACCAGCTCGTCGCGGTGCAACCACTGCTCGTCGGAACCGGGACCGCGCTGCAACAGGTGCCCGAGGTTGAGCTGATAGCGCGCGCACGACGGCAAGAGGACGCGATCGCACAGCGCGAGCAGCAACGGATGGCACATCACGTCGACCGCGAACGTCGGCGACAGACCCGGCATCCCCGCGACCTGTTTCGTGAACGGCCCGTGGAACACTTTCATGACCGGGTTGAGCATCTCTTCGTCGGGATCGGCCGCCGCGACGGCCGCCTCCACGTCGTCATTGACCCGCTGCACGACGTCCATCGGGAGCAGGTGCTCCACGATCACGACGCCGTCGCGTTCGAACGCGGCGTGGACCGCGTCGGCGTCGGGCTCTCCGCTCCTGGCGTCGAATCGTTCGACCATCGGTGCCATGACCACCCCCGTCGTCATGGTCAGGCTACGTGGGGGTTCCGGCCAGAACCGGCGGTCGCGGAGCGGCCCGCCGGTGTCGGCGGCTGAGCGCGTCGGGCGCGGCGAGTGCGCCAATCGAGCAAGATGGCGCGGTGAGTGACACGGCCTTCACGTCGAGCCCGTTCGTCGGTGAGATCGCGCCGATCACCGAGACCGACGACGAGATCCGCGCCTTCCTCGCCGACGCCGAGATCCCGCCGTTGCTGCCCGCGCTCGCGTACCTCACCGGCGATCTGTCGTTGTTGCGCGATCACCTGCGACCCGACCCGCTGCTCGCAACCGCGCTCCCGCAGGGCGGGCTCACCGACGAGCAACAGGCCGAGGTGCGCGCGATCGCGCTCGACGTGCTCGCGCGCTTCCGCGACGGCGGCGGTCGCGTCGTGCCACCGCCGAGCGACGCGGACCTGCTGCGCATCATGGAGTTCGCGGTCGGCGTGAGCGACATGGCGCCGTACCTGCCGCTGCTCGAGGAGGAGCTCGCGTTCCGCGGCGAGGACCGGCGCGCGCCGGCGTGGCACAAGTCGCAGCTCGCGCCCGACACCGACTTCTCCGTCGTCGTCATCGGCGCGGGCATGTCGGGACTGCTCGCCGCGCACCGGCTGCAACAGGCGGGCGTGCCGTTCGTCGTCGTCGAGAAGGACGACGACGTCGGCGGCACGTGGCTCGAGAACACGTATCCCGGCTGCCGCGTCGACAACCCGAACCACAACTACAGCTACTCCTTCGCGCAACGACACGACTGGCCTTTCCACTTCTCGACCCAGGACGTGTTGCTCGATTACTTCCGACGCTGCGCGAAAGAGTTCGGTTTAGGCGCGCACATTCGGTTCGGCACCGAGGTGACCTCGGCGACATGGTCCGACGCGGAGCGCGCGTGGACGGTGCAGACCCGCGATCACGATGGTCGCGAGGACACGATCACCGCGAACGCGGTCATCAGCGCGGTCGGGCAGCTGAATCGACCGTCACTGCCTCCGATCACGGGGCGCGACTCGTTCGCGGGCCCCGCGTTCCACTCCGCGCGCTGGGACGCGAGCGTCGACCTGCGCGGCAAACGCGTGGCGGTCGTCGGCACCGGCGCGAGCGCGGTGCAGTTCATCCCCGAGATCGCGCCCGTCGTCGGCGAGCTGCTCGTGTTCCAGCGCACGCCGCCATGGCTCGGCGAGACCGGCGACTATCACGCCGCCGTCGAGTCGGGATTGCAGTGGCTCTACTCACACGTGCCGTCGTACAGCGAGTGGAACCGCTTCTGGATCTTCTGGAAGATGGGCGACGGCGTGCTCCAGGGCGTGCGCGTCGACCCCGCGTGGGAGCCGAAGGACGCGTCGGTCAGCGTGATGAACGACTTCCTCCGGATGATGCTGACGCAGTACCTCGAGACGCAGTTCGCGGCACGTCCCGATCTCCTTCCGCACGTCATCCCTACGTATCCTCCGGGCGCGAAGCGACTGCTGCGCGACAACGGCGTGTGGGCCGGCGCGCTGACGCGCGACAACGTGCGCCTCGTGACCGAGTCGATCCGCGAGATCACGCCGAACGGTGTCGTGACCGCCGACGGCGAGGAACACATCGTCGATGTCGTCATCTACGGCACCGGCTTCGAGGCGTCGAAGTTCCTCACACCGATGAAGGTGTTCGGGCGCGAAGGCGTCGACCTGCACGAGCAGTGGCACGGCGACGCGCGCGCCTACCTCGGCATCACGGTCCCCGAGTTCCCCAACCTGTTCTGCCTCTACGGCCCGAACACGAATATCGTGATCAACGGGTCGATCATCTACTTCTCGGAATGCGGCGTCCGCTACGTCCTCGGCTGCATCGGTGAGCTCCTGCGCGGCCATCACCGCGCCCTCGACGTGCGCCGGCCCGTGTTCGACGAGTTCAACGAACGCGTCGACGCCGAGAACGCGCTGATGGCCTGGGGATGCTCGACCGTCAACAGTTGGTACAAGAACGAGCACGGCCACGTCGCGCAGAACTGGCCGTTCACGCTGCTCGAGTACTGGCAGCGCACGCTCGCTCCCGACCTCTCCGAGTACGAAGTCCTCGATTAAGCCGCGGCGACCCGCTGCCCGTAGCGGCTCATCAGCTCGGGCCATCCGCCCTGACCGGAGACGCCGTCGCGCAGATCGGTCCAGCCGTCGCCGTGCCGATCGAGCTCGGAGTGGATGAGCTCGACGCGCGTCGCGCCGTCGCCCTCGTCGGTGAAGCGAACGTCGACCCGACTCGCGTGCGAGGGATCGGCCTCGTACTGGAACGCGCCGTTGAGGTGCCAGGAGAACGCGACGTGACGCGGCGGGTCCCATGCGAGCACGCGTCCCCAGTCGCACTCCGACCCATCGACGCCCTGCTCGTACCAGCGGCCCCCGACGCGCGGCTCGAGCAACGCCTTCGCCATCTCGGCCGTGGCGATGTGGTGCGTGCGCGGCCACCACGAGTCGAAGTCCTCGGTGAAGACGCGAAAGGCGCGCTCGATGGGCGCCTGGACGACGATCGACTTCGAGACGGACGTCTCCTCAGACGTGATCATGACCCCTCCTGTGTGGGTTCTTCGGGTTGTTCGACGGCCTGTTTGAACGCCGCGAGCGCGTCGCTCCAGATGCGATCCAGCCACTGCTGCAGCACGGCGACCCCGCTCGGATTCAACGCGTAGAGCCGTCGGTTCCCGACGGCCCGGTCGACGACGAGCCCCGCGTCCTTCAGCACCTTGAGGTGCTGGGACACCGCGGGCCGGCTGACCGGCAGCGCCGCCGCGAGCTCTCCGACGGGCAGCGGTCCGGCGGCCAGCCGCTCGCAGACCGCCCGCCGGGTCGGGTCGCCGAGGGCGTCGAGAACTTGGTTCGTTGTCACTTACCGTAAGTTAATACTTACCTACTTCGACGTCAACTGTTGCTCGAATTGCCACGCTCCGTCGTCAAGGTGACCCCGCAACCGGCCGAACTAAGTGAGGCAGTTGGAAGGCTGGAGGAGGTCCCCATGAAGCGCGTCGCCATTGCATGTCTGCTCGTCGGGGGCATGGTCGCGACCTTTGGTGGCGCCAATATGCCCTTGGGAGCGGAGGTCTCGGGGAGTGGGGGCAGCGGACCAGTGGTCGCGGCAACCTCGAACGCGAGCGGCACCGCAGGCTGGACCGTGACGGCCGGTGGCCAGGTGTCGACCACGGGCAGCGCGCACAACTACGGCGGGCTGTCCGGCTTCGCGCTGCACTCTCCGATCGTCGGCATCGCCGCGCTCCCGGCCGGCAACGGCTATTGGCTGCTCGGTGCCGACGGCGGTGTCTTCAGCTTCGGCGGCGCGCGCTTCTACGGCTCGACCGGCGCGATCCGCCTGAATCAGCCGATCGTCGGCATCGCCGCGACGAAGACGGGTCACGGCTACTGGCTCGTCGCCCGGGACGGCGGCATCTTCGCCTTCGGCGACGCGCACTTCTACGGGTCGACCGGCAACATCCATCTGAACCAGCCGATCGTCGGCATGGCCACCCAGCCCTCGGTCGCGGGCTACTGGCTCGTCGCCGCGGACGGCGGCATCTTCACGTTCGGACAGGCGCGCTTCGCCGGCTCGACCGGCGGCATCCACCTCGCGCAGCCCGTGCGCGCGATGGCGGCGACGCACGACGGTCACGGCTACTGGCTCGTCGCATCCGACGGCGGCATCTTCGCCTTCGGTGACGCCCACTTCTACGGCTCGACCGCGGGATCGTGCATCGGTGTCGTCGGCATCATCCCGACGACCAACGGCTACATCATCGCCGGCTCCGACGGCTCGCTGCGCCAGATGACCGCGCAGAGCGCGGCGTCGCAGTCGCAGCCGAGCTCGTGCCCGAGCAGCCCGTGCCCGTCGTCGTACCTCGGCGCGATCGTGGCGAGCGTGAACGCGCAGCGCAACGCGCACGGCCTCGGATCGCTCTCGGTCTCGAGCCAGCTGATGTGGGCCGCCAGCCGGCGCAGCGCGATCCAGGCGACGAGCAACCTCATGAGCCACGACGGTTGGACGACCGTCATCCAACAGTCCGGCTACCCCGCCGGCTGGTGGGGCGAGAACGTCGCGGTGGGCTTCACGACACCCGACGCGGTGATGACCGGCTGGATGAACAGCACCGGCCACCGCGAGAACATCCTGAGCCCGCACTACAGCCAGATCGGCGTGGGCTGCGCGTACAGCCGCTCACACGTCGCGTACTGGACGCAGGACTTCGGCGCACCGTCTTGACGGTCGCGGTCGGCTGACTCCACACGCGATTCGGGCCCGGTCTTGCGACCGGGCCCGAATCCAAGTGTGAGGAGCGGCTACAGGACGGAGACGCCGCTCGCGCCGTTCGTGCTCGATGCCGACGTGTTCCCGGTGATGTTCACCGTCGCCGTCACCGACACGTTCGTGCCGACGGGAATCGAGCCGTGGTTCCACGTGAACTTGTAGTTCGTGGTCTTGCCGGCATCGACGAGCTTCTCGCCACCCGGCGTCGAGAGCGTGACCGGGGCGCCACTGCCCACGGTGACCGTCACCACGACCTGGCCGGGTCGGAGCGGCGACACTTCCTCGCTGCCGTTGTTCTTGACCGCCACGGTGATCGCCGTCGACGTTCCGGCCTGCCGGATCTTCGGCAGCGTCACCTTCGAGACGGCGACGTCGATCGGCACCGCGGGCTGCTGGACCACCGAGCAGTTGTTGCCGGGGGCTCCGTCACCCGGGTACGCCACGCATCCGGAGATCACGACCGCGTCCCCGATGTTCAACGTGTCGCCGTGGGTCCAGGTGAGCGTGTACAGCGCACTCTGGCCGGGCGGAAGGACGACCGACGGGCGGGACTTGATCACCACGTCGCTCGACTTGTCCACGCCGTTCACGGTGACGGTCGCGGAGACCATGCCCGTGGTGAGGGTCTCGGTGAACTGACCGGGGTTGGTGACGTTCACCTGGATGGCGTCCGACGCCAACTGGCCCTGCACCCCGTTCTTGCGCTTGAGCGTCGTGGTCGCCGCGAAGTCGAGCCCGGGCGTTCCGGCGACGCTGATGCTCACCGAGTCGCTCGCCGTGCCGGAGAAGAACCCGTTGTCGACCGTCAGCTGGAAGCTGAGCGTCGACGGGTTGACCGGTGCGACGAACGTCGGCTTCGCAGCATGGGCGTTCGACAGCGTGACCGTCGGACCGGACGTCTGCAGCCACGAGTACGTGAGCGGGAAGCCGTCCGGGTCGGACGAGCCGGACCCGTTCAGCGTCACGTGACCCGACGAGCGGACGCCGGCCTGGTCGGGCCCCGCGTTCGCGTTCGGGGGATCGAACGCCGCCACCGTGATCGTGACCGTCGACGTCGTCGTCGCGGCCGCCGAGTTCGGGTTCTGCGTGTCGGTCGACGAGAGCTGGAACTGCAAGCTCGACGGCGACGCGGGCGCAGTGAACGTCGGGTTCAACGCGTGGGTGCTGGACAACGTCACCGGGGCGCCGTTGACCTGCGACCAGGTGTTCACGAGCGTGTGACCGTCGCCCTGCGAAGCGGACCCGCTGAGCTGCACCGGGTCGAGCACGTGCACGCTCTGCGGCGAGCCCGCATTGACCGCCGGCGACGCGTAGTCGCTGACCGTGATGATCACCGTGCTCGCGGTCGACGTCTTGCCGCTGGTGCCGGAGCCGGCGACGCCGTTCTGCGTGTCCGTGACGGTCAGCGAGAACGTGTAGCTCGTCGGTGAGCTCTGCGCCGTGAACGTCGGCTGCTGTGCCGTCGTCGACGACAGCGACACCGCAGGTCCGCCGGTCTGGCTCCACGCGTAGCTGATCGGGTGGCCCTGGGCCTGCGTCGAGGCCGAGCCGTCGAGGGTCACCGGAGCGGCGACCTTCACACCCTGTGCGCTACCCGCGTTGGCAACCGGACGCGTCGCCAGGGTGCTCGCGTAGTTCGCGAGCGTGGCCGACTGCGCCGACGCCTTGCCGGTGTTGGTCTTCGTGACCGTCACCTTGTACTCGGGGCAGCCCGTGGCCCCGGTGCCGCTGACGCAGGCCGTGGTCCCGTTGGTCTGCGTGGGGATGATGTACGTCGGGTGCGCCGCCGTGGTCGACGACAGCGCGGCCGTCACGCCGGTGGACTGCACCCACAGGTAGCTGTAGTCACCCTCGGCCGTGCCGTCGGGGTTGGTGATCGCCACGCTCAGGGTGACCTTGTCACCGGTGAAGAACGTGGCGCCGCCGCCGTCGCGGACCTTGGTCGGCGCCGCGACCGTCGGTGTGCTCGCCGCGATCGCGATGCTCACCGGCGTCGTGGTCGTGTCACTGTCGGCCGGGTTCGGCCCGCCGTTCGTGACCGACAGGTTGAACTGCGCGGTGTAGCCCGCCGGTGCCGCTGCGGCCGGGGCCGAGAACGTCGGCTTCTGCGCGTTCGCGTCCGACAGGGTGACCGTCGGTGCGCCGTTGCTGACCTGCGTCCACGTGTAGGTGAGCGCAGCCTGGTTCGGATCCGTCGATCCCGAGCCGTCGAGGGTGACCGCAGTTCCGGCCACACCCGTCAGCGGGTTCGCGGTCGCGCTCGCGACCACGTGATCCGGCACCACCGTGACCGTCGTGGTCTTGGCGAGCGACGTGTTGGTGTTGCCGCCCGTCGCCACCGTGTTCTGCGTGTCCTTCACGACCAGCGAGAACGTGTACGTCGTCGCCGAGCTGCTACCGGACGTCGCCGTGAACGTCGGCTTCTGCGCGGTCGCGTCGGAGAGCGTCACGCTCGGACCGCCGGTCTGGGTCCACGCGTAGCTGATCGCGTGACCGTTCGCCTGCGTCGACCCGGAGCCGTCGAGCGTCGCGAGCCCACCGTTGTTCGGGAGGGTCTGCGCGGGCCCGGCGTTCGCGACCGGCGTGGTCGGCAACGCCGCGGTGTAGTTCGCGAGCGTCGCCGACAGCGCCGACGACTTGTTGGTGTTGGTCTTCGTGACCGTCACCTTGTACTCGGGGCAGCCCGTGACCGTGGTGCCGCTCGTGCAGGCAGTGGTCCCGTTGGTCTGCGTCGGGATGACGAACGTCGGGTGCGCCGCGGTGGTCGACGACAGCGCGGCCGTCACACCGCTGGACTGCGTCCAGAGGTAGCTGTAGTCGCCCTCGGCCGTGCCGTCGGGGTTGGTGATCGCCACGCTCAGCGTGGCGACGTCACCCTCGACGAAGGTCCCGCCACCGGGCCGCGCCTTGGTCGGCGCGGCGACGGTCGGCGTGCTCGCGACCGCGCCCACGCTCGTGTTCGCCGAGCTCGTGAGGTAGCCGTTGTCGACGGTCAGGCTGAACTGGTAGCTGTTGCCCGACGGGTTGTCGACGGGCAGCACCGTGAACGTCGGCTTCTGCGCGTGCACGTCGGAGAGCGCGACCGTCGGGCCACCCGTCTGCGACCAGGTGTACGTGAGCGGCAACGCCGGCGGCCCGTTCGGGTCACTCGATCCCGAACCGTCGAGCGTGACGACCGCGCCCGCGACCTTGCCCGTCTGCGCCGTGCCCGCGTTCGCGAGCGGCGCCTGCGGGTCGGCGACGGTGTAG
>DATBAK010000034.1 GCA_036271555.1 Acidimicrobiia bacterium | reverse complement strand
GCGCGTACTGGGTCTGCATCGTGGGCTTTCCTCTCCGGTTTCGGTCGGGTTCGGAGCTTCGAGGGTTCGTGGGACGCGCCGGCCTGGGCCGGCCGGTGGATTCGATCATTCCCTATCGGACGGGTCAAGCGAATTATTGATGAGCTCGAGCAGGAACTCGTGGACCCCCGGGGGGGCGGCCACGATGTTCCCCGTGGCCAACCAGGCCCGATCGTCGCCCGCCCAGTCGGTCACGACCCCGCCCGCCTCCCGGACGATCAGGCCTCCGGCGGCGACGTCCCACGGCCCGAGCGCGAGCTCGAAATACCCGTCGAACACGCCCTCGGCGGTCCACGAGAGGTCGAGGCTCGCGCCGCCGATCCGCCGCAGATCCTCGATCGATCGGAACGCCGCGGAGAACACCGCGAGATAGCGCTCGACGAGATCCTTGCGCCGGAACGGGAAGCCCGTCGCGCAGATCGCCTGCGCGGGCGCGCGCGTGCTCACGTGAATTCGCTCGTCGTCTCGGAACGCGCCTCCGCCGCGGCGCGCCGCGTACGTGCGCCCGAGCATCGGCGCGTGCACGACCCCGACGATCGGCACGTCGTCCTCGACGAGTCCGATCGACACACCGACGGCTTCGAGCCGGTGCAAGAAGTTCGCGGTGCCGTCGAGCGGGTCGACCAGCCATCCGAGCGTGCCGCGATCGCCGCCGCCCTCCTCGCCCATCACGGGAATGTCCGGACGCGCGCGCTCGAGCGCTTCGCGCACCGCTTGCTCGCTGCGCAGATCGGCTGCGCTCACCCAATCGCCCGGCGCCTTCTCGCGCACGTCGCGCGGTGCGCCGAACTCGGCCGCGACAATTGCGCCACCGACATGCGCGGCGGCGCGCGCGATGTCGAGCAGGTCGTCGAGCTCCCGCTCGTTCATCGGCGACCGGACGCCACGCTCAACGCCGACAACAGCTCGGGTGTCGCGGCGCCGAGCAACTGGCGTCGTGCCGACGTCGCCGGCGTGATGAGCTCCTGACCCGTGGCGTCGACGACGCGCGCGCCGGCCTCGAAGCAGACGAGCAGACCACCGAGGTAGTCCCACGGCGCGTGCCACGCGCCGCCGTCGATGTAGCCGTCGAGACCGCCCGCCGCGAGCGCGCACAATGCGAGCGACGCGCAGCCGAGCGCGCGGTATTGCTGCCACGGCAACAGCCGCGAGGGCCATCCCGAGAGCCCGACGATCGCGTCCTCGACCTTGCGCACGTTCGACGGACGGATGCGAACTCCGTCGCGGTACGCGCCACCGCCGCGGAGAGCCGTGAAGGACTCGCCCGTCGCATGGTTGCGCACCAACGCGGCGACGAGGCCCTCGCTGTCCATGGCGCAGAGCGATGTCGACCAGTACGCGAGGTCGTGCGCGCAGTTCGTCGATCCGTCGATGGGATCGAGCACGATCGCGAGGTCGGACCCGCCGCCGGTGACGCCGGACTCCTCACTGACGATCGTCGCGGGGAAGCCCTTCAGCACCTCGAGCGCGATGCCGTCGGCAACGAGGTCGATCGCGTACTGACCGACGCGTTCGGTACGTCGCTTCCGCTCCTCCGGATCGAGCGCCCGGATCGCGTCGCCGATGCCGCGCGCGATGTCGTCGAAGATCGAGACGAGGTCGGAGGCATCCACTGGTTCGGGAGTCTGTCATCTCTGGTCGCACTCGCTTCGCTCGCCGCTCCTGACGCCTCAGTCCCGAGGCGGGCGGAACGATCGCTCGGCGAGGTGCGCGCTCAGCGATCGAGTTCGATGCGCTCGGGGTGCGTGTAGATGTTGCCGCGATCGTCGCGGACGAAGCCGACGAGCGTCTGGCCGAATCGCTGCGCGGTCTTGACCGCAAGACTCGACGGCGCCGAGACCGCGCAGAGAATGGGGATGCCCGCGACGGCGGCTTTCTGGACGAGCTCGAAGCTCAGCCGTCCGGACACGAAGAGCACGCACTCCGAGAGCGGAAGTCGTCTCATGAGAACCGCGTCGCCGATGACCTTGTCGAGCGCGTTGTGCCGGCCGATGTCTTCGCGCACCGTGAGCAGCTCACCCTCGACCGTGAAGGTCGCCGCCGCGTGCAGGCCGCCGGTCAGCTCGAACACCGACTGCGACGCGGCGAGTCGCTCCGGCAGCGCAAAGACGGTCGCGGCCGCGACGACCGGACCGTCGGCGACGGGCGCGCACCGCACCTCGACGTCGTCGAGCGCGGTCTTGCCGCACAGACCGCAGCTCGCGTTCGACACGAAGCGACGTTCACGCAGCGACGCGACGACCGGCTTGCGGAGCGCGACGGTCACGATGTTGAAGTACTGCTCGCCCTCGGAACCGAGGCAGTAGGCGACGGACGCGATGTCGATAGGAGTGTCGATCACGCCCTCGGTGAGACAGAAGCCGGCGGCGAGCTCGAAGTCGTTGCCGGGCGTGCGCATCGTGACGACGAGCGGCGTGGGCGGCTCGCCGGGGCCGTGCACGCGGATCTCCATCGGCTCTTCGGTCGCGAGCCGGTCGGGACGCGTGTGCGCGCCCGAGTCGTCGAGCGCGACCACCTGCACGCTGCTCGTCGGCCGGCGCACGGGCGCGTCGTCGCGCGCGATGTCGAGGCTCACGACCAAACGGTATCCCCGACCTTCGTGCCCGCTACTCGGGAGCGCGCAGACCGAGCCGCTCGAGATCGGCGGGGGTGTCGAGGTCAGCGAAGGCGTCGACGGTCGCGATCCCGTCCCAGTGCCGCTCGGTCAGCACGTCGGCAGCGACCGCCGCGACGAGCGCGCGGAGCGAGCGCTCCCCCGCGGCGAGCAGACCCGGCGCGGCCGCGATCGCGTCGGCGCCGTACCGTGCGCACACCAGCTGGTCGCGGCCGGCGACCCGAGGGACGACCGTGGGCGCGCCCGGCCAGCCGGCGAGCAACCGGAGCAGTGGGGCCTCGACGGCGACGAGGTCGCAGGCGAGCAGCAGGACCGAGTCGCCGCCGAGCGCGGTGGCGCCGGCCACGAGCGCGGCGAGCGGACCCGATCCGGGCGGGTCTTCCCGTACCACCGGCAGTCCCGAGCGGCCGGAACCGACCTCGATCACCGGCGCGCACACCGAGCCGAGCACCCGCGCGGCCCGGCGGGCGAGGGTCTCGCCGCCGATCTGGACCGTGGTCTTGTCGAAGCCCAGCCGGCGGCTCGTGCCGCCCGTCAACACGATGCCGGCGCACTCCACGGGGGCGATGCTCGCGCACCCCGGAACATGGGCCACACTGGTGAGCTTCGGGCGGCACCACTTACGGGGGCGAGATGGACGATCGGGACATGCGCGGGCATGTCGTCGCGGCGCGGGTGGCCCGGCTCGCGACCCTTACCCCGAACCGGCAACCGAGCGTCGTGCCGATCTGCTTCACCCTGCACAACGACGCGATCTTCTCGGTCGTCGACTTCAAGCCGAAGACCACGATCGACCTCGCCCGGCTCGAGAACGTGCGTGCGAACCCGAATGTGTCGCTCGTCGTCGACCGCTACGACGACGAGATGTGGAACCGCCTGTGGTGGGTGCGCATCGACGGCCCGGCGCGCGTGATCGAGAACGGCGTCGAGCACACGACCGCGATTCAAATGTTGCGCTCGAAGTACCCGCAGTACGCGCAGAACCGTCCGACGGGCGCGGTCATCGCGATCGAGTGCAAGCGCTGGACGGGATGGTCGGCCGGCGATGCCTCGAATCTCCGTCAGCCGGTGCGCAGGGAGTAGGCGACGACGTACCAACGTCCGGAGCGTCGCTCCATCAGGACGTTGTTGTGCACGCTCCCCTGATCCGTCGCGACGTTCGTGACGACGAGCGCGGCGCCGGACGATTCGGTGACGTCCTCGACTTCGATGCGCGCCCCGAGGCGCTCGCGCTTCGCGCTCGCGTACGCGGCGCGCTTCGTCGCGATGAAGCCCTCGCGCTTCGCGCCGTCGCGCAGCTCGGGTCCGGAGAGATCGAAGAGCGTGTCGAAGTCGAGCCGGTCCCACGCCATCTCGTACGCGCGCGCGACATCGGCCGGCTGCGGACCGGGTTCGGTCGCGATCGCAAGCAGCAGGAACAGGACGATCACACCGAGCACGCCGAGCGCGAACCACAGCGCCATGGTCAGCCGCCCGCGGACGCGGTGATCGACTCGGCCAGGTTCAGGTCGAGCGTGGTGAGACCGCCGGCGTCGTGCGTGGTGAGCGCGACGACGACGGTGCGCCAGCGGATGTCGAGATCGGGATGATGGTTCGCGGCTTCGGCGAGGAAGCCGATGCGGACGACGAACGCGATTGCGTCGGCGAACGAGGGGCGCTCGAAGCGGCGGCGGATCTCGTCGCCCTCACGCTCCCAGCCGGCGTGGGCCGCCAGCCACTCGGAGATCGCGGCGTCGTCGAGGCGGGGGGGCACGTCGTCATTGTCGCGTGGCGCGACTCCGATCCGGCAACGGGGGGTGAGGCAGACTCGGGGCGATATGAGCATGGACCTTCCGAACGAAGAGTCGCCGCAGGCGGTGGCGCTCGATCGCGCGCGCGGGCTCACGGTCACGTGGGCCGACGGGACGACGTCGGCGTTCGCGCTCGAGGAGCTCCGGCTCAACTGCCCGTGCGCGGAGTGCCGCGGTCTGCGCGAGCAGGGCCGGCCGGTGTGGCCGAGCGCCGGTGCACCGCAGCCGCTCGCGGCCGAGAGCGCGGCGCTCGTCGGCGCGTGGGGTGTGACGATCATCTGGAACGACGGCCACTCGACGGGGATCTTCGCGTGGGGACTCCTCCGCCGGTGGAGTGCCGACGACGGGCACGAGGAGTCGCGGTGATTCCTGCACGTATCGGACTCGTCACGTTGGGCGTGCGCGACCTCACCGCCGCGGCCGCGTTCTACGAACGGCTCGGATGGCCGAGACGCGGTGACGCGTCGGCCGGTGTCGTGCTGTTCGAGACCGAGGGCGCGCGGCTCGCGCTCTACCCGCTCGAAGCGCTCGGCCAGAGCCTGCCCGACGCGCCGCGTCCGGAGCCGGGCGCGTTCCGCGGCAGCGCGCTCGTCGTGCACGTCGACGGAGTCGAAGCGGTCGATGCCGCGTGCGAGACCGCGCGCGCCGCGGGCGCGGTCATCGTCGCCGAGCCCCACGAGACCGAATGGGGAGGTCGGGTGTGCCTCTTCGCAGATCCCGACGGCAACCTCTTCGAGATCCTGGGTCGCGACGGTCCGCCGGTAACCTGAGCGCATGCGCTGCCCGGCCTGTGGCGAGGGCGTGCCCGAGGGCGCGCATTTCTGTCCCGAGTGCGGCCACGCGCTCACGATTCGCCCCGACGAGCGCCGCCTCGTCACCGTGCTCATGGCCGACATGGTCGGCTTCACGACGCTCTCGGAGACCGCCGATCCCGAGCACGTGAAGAACCTCGTCGACCGCACGTTCGAGCTTCTCGTCGCCGACGTGCGCGCGTTCGGCGGCGCGCTCGACAAGATCGTCGGCGACGAGCTCATCGCGAGCTTCGGTGTGCCGCTCGCGCACGAAGACGACGCCGAGCGCGCGGTGCGCGCCGCGCTGCAGATGCAGGAGTCGCTCGAACAGCTCGCGACCGATGAGTCGCACGCGGTGCACCTGCGCATCGGGATCAACACCGGCGAGGTGCTCGTCGGCGCGATGCGCGCCGGCGGCGACCTCACGGTGATGGGCGACGTCGTGAACACCGCGAGTCGCCTGCAGACGTCGGCGCAGCCGGGCCAGATCGTCGTCGGTCCCGCGACCTACGCCGCCACGCGGCGCTCGGTGAAATACGAGCCGCTCGGAAGTCTGACCGTGCGCGGACGCGACGAGGCGGTCGAGGCATGGGTCGCGCTGAAGGCCACGAGCGCGCCCGGTCGCCGGCGTCGCGGCGCACGCGGCGCGCTCGTCGGGCGCGACGCGGAGATGGGTGTCCTCAAGCACTCCTTCTCGGTCGCGAAGCGACGCCACCGCGCGCAGCTCGTGCTGCTGCTCGGCGAGGCCGGCGTCGGCAAGAGCCGGCTCGTCGTCGAGTTCGCGGAACGCGTGCGCGCGATGTCGGGCGCGATGGTGCTCGGCGGTCAGTGCGCGCCGTACGGGAACGCCAACGCGTGGGCGCCGATCGCGGAGGCGATCCGCGACGCGTGCGCGTGCGACGACCACCCCGAGGTCCCCGTGCGCGACCGCGTGCGAGAGTCGGTCACCGACGTGCTCGACGACCTCGACGCAGCCGAGGTCGAGCGAATCGTCGACGGCCTGCTCTACATCCTCGAAGGGTTCTCGCGCCCCGCAGTGGAGCCCGCCCGCGCGCGCGACGACGCGATGCGGTCGGTCGCGTCGTACCTCGAGGGCCACGCACGTCGGGGTCCGCTCGTGCTCGGGCTCGCCGATCTCCACTGGGCCGACGACCTCGTGCTCGACCTCGCCGAACGCCTGCTCGAGCGGCTGCGCAACCTGCCGTTCGTGTTCCTCGGCACCGCGCGTCCCGGCTTCGAGCCCAGCTGGACGCTTGCGGGCGGGCATCACAACGCGCTGGTGATGCACATCGATCCCCTCGACTCCGAGGCGACCGCGGTCCTCGCGCGCGAGCTGTTCGGAGAGGCGCTCACCGACGATGTGCTCGAGTTCGTGCTCGAACGCAGCGGCGGCAATCCCTTCTTCGTCGAAGAGCTCGTCGCGCTCGTGTGCGAGGTCGGGCAGACCGATTCGCCGGTCGAGGCCGCGCGTGTCGGAGTGCTCCCGGCGACGCTGCACGGTCTCGTCGCAGCCCGACTCGACGCGCTCCCCGCGACCGAGCGTTCGCTGCTCGAGGACTGCGCGGTCGTCGGTTCGAGCGGTCTCGTCGCGGACGCGGTCGCGCTCACGGCGGTCGAGCATCCTTCGAACGCGCTCGACGCGCTCGCCGATCGCGACCTCGTGATCGTCGAGGACGACGGCTTCCGCTTCAAGTCCGAGCTCGTGCGCGACGTCGCGTACGGCACGTTGACGCGTGCGGAGCGGGCGCGCCGGCACGCGGATCTCGCCGACCGCCTGCAAACGATCGACGGGCGGCTGGAGACCGTCGCGCATCATCTCGCGACCGCGGCCGAGCTCGTCGCGGACCTGGGGACCGTCTCGGGCGTCTCTTCCGACATTCGCGACCGTGCCGTGACCGCGCTGACGGAAGCGGCGAAGCCGATCGAGGAGCAGGAGCACTGGCTCGCGTCGGGGCGCCTCTACTCGCGCGCGCTCTCGCTGATGGATCCCGACGACACCCGCCGCTGGACCGCGCTGCTCGGGTGCGCACGCTCGCTCGAGGCCGAGCGCAAGCTCGACGAAGCGAACGAGCACGCGCTCACGGTGCTCGACGAGGCGACCGCGGCGGGCGACCACCGCACCGTGGCCGAGGCGCTCACGGTGCTCGGCCGCGTCGAGTCCGACGGTGGGCGCTACGACGAAGCCGAGGCGACCCTGTGGCGCGCGGTCGACGCCTGGCGCGCGCTCGACGACACGTCGGGCGTCGCCGGCGCGCTGCGCGGCCTGGGCTTCATCCAGATCTTCCGCGGTGATCACGCAGAGGCCGAGCGACTCACGTCCGAAGCACTCGCGTCGTTCCGGGCCGCGGGCGACCAGCGGGGCGAGGCGTGGGCGCTGCAAAACCTCGCGTGGATCTCGTTCTCGCTCGGCCGGCTCGGCGATGCGGAGACGCGCTTGCACGAGTCGGCAGAGCGATTCGCGGAGATCGGCGACTGGGGCGGGCTCGGCTGGGCGCTCGGGCTGCTCGCGTTCGCGCGCTTCAACCAGGGCAACCTCGACGAGGCCGAGCAGCTCGCGTCGCAGATCCTCACCGAGGCGCACGAGACCGGTGACCGCTGGGCCGCCGGGATGATGAAGGTGCTCACCGCGAACATCTCGCTGTGGCGGGGCCGCTCCGAGCACGCGCTCGAGCGCGGTAACGAGGCGCTGGCGCTCTTCCGCGAGATCCACGACGCGTGGGGCGAGATGATGGCGTCGATGCCCACGATCCGGGCGTTGAACAACCTCACGCGCTTCCGCGAGTGCGACGAGCTCCTCGCCCGCACGGCCACGCTCGTGTCGACGATGCACGACCCCTCGATGCGCGAGAACGTGCTCGGGATCCACACCGCGGTCTCCGTGCACCGTGGCGACACCGAGACCGCGCTCACCGCGATGCACGAGATGCTCGCACTCGACGAAGACGGCGACGGCGACGGCGACATCGGCGATGTCGACCGCGCGCTCGTGCACGGCATGACGCTCTTGCAGACCGCGCGGGTCGACGAGGCGATCGCCGCCCTCGAAGACCCCTACCGCGCGGCGACCGACGACGGACCCCGCTACGCGCTCGGGAGCGCGTACGCACTCGCGCTCGACGCGGCCGGACGTCCGGACGACGCGCTCGCGGTGTGCGAGTCGCTCTCGTCGATCCGCGGCGGGTCGTACCTCGACCGTCTCGTCACCCGGCTCGCCGCCGGCTTCGCGTTCGTGCAGCACGCCGCGGCGAGCGACGCCGCGTCGGCGTTCGACGACGCACAAGCAGCCGCGTTCGCCACCGACTCACGCCTCGACCGCGCGATCGTCATCGTCGCCCGCTCGTACGCCTTCGCCGCGCTCGGTCTGCCGTCGGGTCACGAGCTCCAGACCGAGGCGAACCTCACCCTCCACGGTGCCGGCTTCGACGCGCGCGGCTGGCGCACCGCGTTCGAGCTCGCGGCGCAACCCGCCGCGCAGCCGCTCACCTCGTAACGGTCACCGTCCGACACGCACGAGGGGCGGGGCGCGGAGGGCGTCGAGCACCTCGTCGCACGCGACACCGTCGGCGAACGTGGCGATGCCGTGCCGCGGCTCGCCGGCGCGTACCGAGTCGCGCACGGCCGCGGCCATGGCGCGCATCGGCGCGGCGTGGCGGTCGCCATCGTCGGACCGGGCGATCGCGTCGTCGACCTCCGCACCGACGACGAAGACCCGCTGGTCCCCCAAGTTGACGAGCGTCTGGTCACGGCCGGCGATCGTGATGCGCGGCGGCACCGACTGGGACGCGGCGTAGGTCGAGTCGAGGGTCACGATCGCGCCGTTCGCGAGCGCGAGCACCGCGGTGAGCCCGTCCTCCGCGGTGCACTCGTGCGCGACGCCGTGGCCGTCGTCGCGATGCGTGACCGTGAGCGTCGGCGTGGAGCTCACGACCCGGTCGATCTCGCCGATCGTGAAACGCAACGTGTCGACCGCGTGCGACGCCCAAGCGCCGATCCACCCGCCGCCGAGCGCGCGGTCGAAGAGCCAGCCGTAGGGCCGAAGCGGATGGCGCGTACCCGCGCTGTAGTGGGTCCACGAGACCCGCTCGACGTCGCCGAGGCGACCGTCGGTGATCGTGTCGCGCGTGTGGCGGCGCGCGGCGTCGAACCGGAACTCGAAGTTGAGGAGGTGCACGCCCGGCGCACCCGCGACGTCGGCCGCGAGTCGGCGAGACAACTCGACCGAGTCGGTGAACGGCTTGTCGCACAACACCGAACGGCCCGCGTCGAGCGCCATGCGTACGTGCCGGTCGTGCAGGAACGGCGGTGAGTGCACCGACACGAGGTCGACGCGCGGATCCGCGATCAGCGCCGCGACGGCTCGTTCGTCGCGCGCGGAGACCGGCGCCAACACGTCGACGCCCTCGGTCTTGCGAAACGCGTCGGAGACGACGTGTAGTCCGAACCCGCGGCCGATGATGCCAACGCCGACGGTGCGGTCGCTCATACGGCTTCGCCCCGTGTCGACTGGCCCGGCGCTCGATCCAGACGGTCGCCACTCGGTGGTGCCCCGACCGCGCCTTCGGTCGGCGCCGGGCTGCTCATTCGCCGAGCACCGCTTCGGACGGGCGCGGCACCGGTAGGTGGAAACGGTTCAGCGCGAAGTGGATGCTCGGACCGAGCGAGCACGCGATGAGCGCGGTGCCGATACCGACATTGCCACCGAGCGCCCAGCCCACGACGAAGACCGAGAGCTCCAGCACCATCCGCACGGCCCAGAGCCGGTGACCGCGCGCGGTGATCGCGGTCATCAAGCCGTCGCGCGGTCCCGGTCCGAGCGCGGCGCCGATGTAGAGCCCACCACCGAGTCCGAACGACGCGATCGCGCCGAGCAGCATCGCGACCCGCACGACGATCATGTCGGGCGCGCCGACGTGGGGCAGGAACACCTTCACGAGCGTGCCGACGAGCGCGGTGTTGACGATCGTGCCGACTCCGAGCCGTTGATGCAGCGGGATCCACGCGAGCAGCACGACCGCGCCGACGATCACGATGACCCAACCGAGCGAGATACCGGTGTGCTTCGACACGCCTTGGTGGAAGACGTCCCAGGGCGAGAGCCCGAGGTGCGCGCGCACCGACAGCGACGTACCGAGGGCGATCAGCGCGATCCCGATCAACAGTGGCGGCAGTCGTCGCACGAGCTCGCGCCCGCTCGGGAAGAGGAGCACGGCGCTGACGTCGGGCGACCCGCTCACGTCAGCTGCGACGCGGACTCGGCGTCGAGATAGAGCACCGTCTGCGGCTGCGTGCGCAGGAAGGTCGCGGGACACGCGGTGCCGTAGGGACCTTCGAGCGCGGCCTTCACCGGCGCGGCCTTGCGCGCTTCGGGAACGATCGCGAGCGCGTGACGGGCGCGCAGCAAACCGGGAACCGTGACGGTGATCGCGCGCGGCGGCACGTCGGCCGGCGTCGCGAAATGTCCCTCCCCCACCTGCTGCTGCTTGCAGCGCGCGTCGAGCTCCACGACCTTCACCACGAGCGGATCGTCGAAGTCGGCGACCGGCGGATCGTTGAACGCGAGGTGGCCGTTCTCGCCGATCCCGAGGCAGCACACGTCGATCGGATGGTCGATCAGCAGCTGCGCGTAGCGCGCCGCCTCTTCGTCGGGATCGGACGCGTCACCATCGACGTAGTGGAAGGCACCGAACGGCAGGTGCGCGGCCACACGCTCACGCATGTAGCGCTGGAAGCTCGCGGGGTGCGTCGGCGGGAGGCCGACGTACTCGTCCATGTGGAAGCCGGTGACACGCGACCAGTCGATCGGGGCGTCGGAATCGGGCCCGGCGATCGCGATGAGCCGCGCCAGGAACACGAGCTGCGAGGTTCCCGTCGCGAGCATGAGGTTCGCGTGGCCGCGCGCCGCGATCGCTTCGCGAATCTGCCCGGCCGCGTCATCGGCCGCGTCCGCGGCGAGCGCGTCGACGTCGTCGTAGGCGCGAACCGTCAGCTTCTCGACCCGCCACTCCCTCACGCGAACTGCGGGAGCCACTTCGACGTCGCGGCGATCATCTCGTCGGCCATCTGCTGGATGGAGCGGTAGTCGATACGGCCCGCGAGCGGGTCGATCATCATCGCGTCGACGACCGTGTCGCGATCACCGGTGACGGCGGCCTCGACCGTGAGCTCCTGTGAGAGCGAGACGCGCCGAACCGTGTCGGCGAGCACGGGCGGCAGCACCGCGCGGTCGCGGCCGCGCACACCCGAGCCGTCGACCGTGCACATCGACTCGACCACGACCTCGTTCGGGAGGTCGGGCACCTGACCCGCGTTCGCGATGTTGAGCGGGAAGTCGCGCGGCTTGTCGTTCATGCGGGAATCGATGAGCGCGGCCACCATCTCCCCCGACGCCATGCGCGAGATCTCGGGCGCCGCGAGCGTCGTCTCGAAGTCGGCGATGTGCCGCGTCTGCCAGCGCTCGCGCTCGGCCATGTCGGTGAGCTTCACGCCCCAGTCGAGCCCCCAGTGCGACTCCTCGGTGAGGAAGCCGGAGAAGAACTCGACGAGGTGGCGGTCACCGGCACCGGGGAACACGCCGGTGCGCTTGAAGATCTCGAGCTTCACCTTGTTGAGGTCGAGGAGCTGCGCCTTCGTCCACTGGCCGCCCTTCGACATCTCCTCGTGACCGACGAGCTCCGCGAAGTTGAACGCGATCGGCTCGCGCCGCACGTCGTCCTCGTGCTCCAGCATCTCCGTGAGCATCGCGAGGCCGTCCTTCCCGTCGACCTCGCACGCGGTGATGATCGGCAGGTGGTTCACGCCCGCGATCTCGAACCGCATCTTCCGCATGTCGCATTCGAGCAGGAGCGACAGCACGAACGTCGCGAGCTGCACCTCGTGGCAGAGACCGATCGCGTTGATCGACGTCTCGCGCAGCACCGAACGCGTCAACGCCGTCATCGGGTTCGTGAGGTTGAGCATCCACGCGTCAGGACAGACGGCCTCCATGTCGCGCGCGATGTCGACCATGATCGGGATGTTGCGCAGCGAGCGGACGATCCCGCCGGGGCCGACGGTGTCACCGACCGACTGCTTGATGCCGTAGCGCTCGGGGATCGCGATGTCGCGAGCCATGCTCTCGAGCGCGCCGGTGGAGATGCACACGACGACGTAGTCGGCGCCAACGAGTGCTTCGCGCTGATTCGTGGTGCCGGTCGCGTGGAGGCCGATGTTGCGCACCTTCGCCATGTGCTCGACCAACTCGAGCATGCGCGGGATCGGCTTCGGGTCGATGTCCTCGATCACGACCTCGGCGTCGACGAGCGACGGCATGTTCACGAGGTCGATGAGCAGCTTCGACGTCCACTGGTACGACCCGCCACCGATGAACGTGATCTTCGGGCTCATCGCGCTCTGCTCCTCCCGCGAACCTGACGCCGGCGTCAGACTCTACCGAGGGCTCGGACCCGGCTCACGTCTCGTCAGGAGAACTGCGGCAACCAGGGCGCGGTGGCGGTCAGCAGCTCCTCGGTCATCGTCGCGACCTCTTCGTAGGGAAGGCGGCCGGCCATCGGGTCGGCGAGCATCGCCTCGAAGACGGTGGTGCGATCACCCGTGAGCGCAGCGTCGACGGTGAGCTCCTGCGACACCGCGACCCGCCGCAGATACTCGCCGAGCACCGACGGCACCTCGACGACGTCGCGCGGGCGCACGCCGTCGGCGTCGATCGTCCCCATCGCTTCGACGACCACACCGTCGGGCAGGTTCGTCACATGGCCACGATTCGGCAGGTTCACCGGGAGGTCGCGACGGTCGTTCGTGAGGATCGCCTCGAGCAACGACGCGACGAGCTCGCCCGAGGGCATGCGTGACGCCTCGTCGTGATCACGCACGGCTTCGTAATGCGTGACGTCGTCGTCGGCGTCGGCCATGTGCTTGCGCAAGCCGTAGATGTGAACCTTCCACTCGGAACCGAAGTCGTTCTCGGGCGTCACGAAGCCCGGGAAGAACTCGGCGACGTGGTGGTCGCCCGAACCGGGCAGCACGCCGAAGCGTCGAAAGAGCTCGAGCCGGACGCGGTTGTTGTGGATCACGTCGGCCTTGTGCCAGCGCTCGCCGGGCGTGACCTTCTCGTATTCGGCGGCGGCCGGGATGTCCATCCAGATCGTCTCGCGCGCGGCGCGTTCGGGATCGTCGAGCAGGTCGCGCAGCTGCGCGAACGCGTCGTTGCCGTCGCCGTCGCGCAGCCCGGTGACGAGCGGCAGGTGATTCACCCCACCGACGGTGGGATCGATCTTCCGCATGTCGGCGTCGAGCAGCAGGCTCGTCATCCACTGCATGCCGACGAGCTCGTTGCAGAGCCCGACCGTCTGCACGTTCGTCTCGCGCGTCACCGCGCGGCAGAGCGCGGTCAAGGGGTTCGACACGTTGAGGAACAACGCGTCCGGGCAGACGGCCTCGATGTCGCGCGCGATGTCGAGCACGACGGGCACGGAACGCAGCGCGCGCATGACGCCGCCCGGGCCGACCGTGTCGCCGATCGGCTGCTTCATGCCGTGCGCCTCGGGGATCTCGAGATCGTGCTTCATGCTCTCGAAGCCACCGACCGAGAGGCAGGCGATGACGAACTGCGCGCCTTCGAGCGCGCGCTTACGGTCGGTCTCGCCCGTGACCTTCAGTGCGATGCCGCGGCGCGCCGCGAGCGCCGCACCGAGCTCGACCATCCGCGGCAGCTTCGACGCGTCGATGTCGTGCAGCACGACCTGCGCGTCCTGGAGTACCGGCGTGTTGGCGAAGTCCGACAACAACCGGGGCGCCCAGTGATAGCTCCCGCCGCCGATGACCGTGATGCGCGCCGCCATGTGCCCTCCCCGTGGAATGCCCCGGGGAGAGTAGCGAGTGAACGTTCCCGCGAGACCGGCCGGGTCGCTCTGCGGGCCGCCCGACCTGGCGGCTCAAGGCGTCGAGGAGGCGAAGCTCGCGAGCCCGACCAGAAGGATCAGTCCAGACCGAGACGCCGGGCCACTGCCGCGGCTTCGCCGCGGTTGGCGACGTCGAGCTTCGTGAGGATGTTCGACACGTGGACGCTCGCGGTCTTGGCGCTGATGAACAGGGCCTCCGCGATCTGACGGTTGGTGCGTCCTTCGGCGACGAGCTTCAGGACCTCACGCTCACGGTCGGTGAGACCGAGCCGGTCGACCGGGTGGTCGACGCCCGCGCCGTCCTCGCCGGTTGCGACCTCGATGCGACCGCGCCGCGCGAGCGCATCGACCTCCTCGAGCAGCCGGCGCGCGCCGATGCACGCGGCGGTCTCGCGCGCCTCGGTGAGTGGCTCGCGCGCCGTCGGCGCGCCGGCACCGGCACGCAACTGTGCGTCGGCCTCTCTGAACCGGGCGTAGGCGAGCCGGGGAAGCCGCCCCTGCGCGCGCCACACTGCCGCGGCCCGCTGCCACGGATCGGGGTCGGCGCGACCTTCGGCCCGCGCGAGCTCGCCTTCCGCGACCTCGACGAAGCCGGCCGCGGCGGCCTCGCCGTGGGGCCCGGTCTCCTCGGTGCAGATCGCCCGAAGGCGCGCGAACGCGTCGCGCGCGTCGGCGGTCGCGCTGACGACCGCAGCGTCGTCCGAACGCCGGCGGCCTTCGTCGGCGCGGTTCGCGGCGTCCTGCGCGGCGACCACGTGGAGCGCCACGCAGTCGTTGGTACGCACCGCGTTCTCGTCGGCAATGACCGCCGCGACCGCCGCATGATCCCCGACGACGACCGCGAGCTCGGCATCGCGCAACCGCTCACGGAAGTGCGCATGGACGTTCTTGGCGGCGACGCGGTCGAGCTGATCGATGCAGCGGCGCGCCTCGTCGAACTCGCCGCGGTGTGTGTGCAACGAGGCGCGCAGGTCGTACAGCCGGAGCTCGTCGAGCCCGATCGGGCGCAACCGCTCGATGCGCTCGAGCAGCTGCTCGACCTCGTCGAACCGGCCGAGCTCGAGGAGGCAGTCGCACGCGTTGCAGAGCAGGAACACCGCGTGGCTGCGCTCGAGCCCGTGCTCCGTCGCCTCCGCCGCGGCCTTGAGCGCGAGCTCCGCACCCTCGTCGAGCCGTCCGATTGCCTCGAGGATGCCGCTCTCGTTCACCGCGGCGCGCGCGAGGTCGACCCACGACTGCGTGTCGCGCGCGATCTCCGCAGCGCGGTGGAGCTGCGCGATCCCTTCGGTCACGTTGCCCGACGAGCCCAACGCGCTCCCGAGCGACGTGCGCGCGTGCCCTTCGACGACACGCGCGCCGATCGCGCTCGCGAGCTCGATCGCCTGCTCGCACCACGGCACCGCGTCCTCGTAGCGACTCGCGACCATGAGCTGCTGTCCTAAGGCGGCGACGACCGTGGCGCGCGCCTCGGTGACGGGCTCGGCGGGCACGAGCGCGACCGCCTTCTCGTTCTCGACCAGCCCCTCGGATCCCGAGCCCATCTGCCACAGGAAGCGTGCGATGCGCTCGTGAACGAGTCCCGCGGTGACGGGATCCTCGTCCTCGTCGATCTCGCGCAGCGCGTCCCGCGCGAGCGCGAGGGCGCGGTCGGCCGTGCCCGAGAACTCGGCCATCCGCGCCGCGAAGCGCGTGAGGTCGACGCGCGACATGCCGACCTGCTCGACCGCGTCGGGAACACGATCCCAGAGCGCGAGCGCGCGCTCGCAGTGCGCGAGCGCCTCGGGGAACGCGTACATCTGCTCGGCCGCGTGCGCCGCGGCAACCGCGGCCGGCAGCGCGCGGGCGATGTCGTGCGCCGCGTACCAGTGGCACGCGACCTCGCTCACCCGCTCGGCGTCGCCGCCGTCGAACAGCTCGGGCGATTCGACGAGGAGCTCCGCGAAACGCGCGTGCAGACGCGTGCGCTCACCGGGAAGCAGGTCGTCGTAGACGGCTTCCTGCACGAGCGCGTGACGGAACGAGTAGTGATCGCTCTCGGTCACGAGCACCTGGTGCTCGACCGCGATCCGCAGGTCGTCGAGCATGCCCTCGTCGCGCTCGCATACCGCTGCGAGGAGCGTGTGCGGAAAGCGCCGGCCGATGACCGCGGCCGTGCGCAGGATGTCGCGCGTCGACGCCGGCAGCTCGTCGACGCGCGCGAGGAGTAAGTCGCGCAGCGTGTCCGGCAACGCGCGGCAGTCGTAGGCGCACTCGCCCGTCGCCGCGACGATCTCCTCCGTGAAGAACGGGTTGCCCTCGGAACGCTCGTAGATGTCGTCGACGAGGTCGGCCGCGGGCGGCGTGCCGAGGATGCCGGTGAGCTGGTCGCGCAGCTCGGCGCGCGTGAAGCGCTCGAGCTCCACGCGGGTGACGCCACCACCGCGCTCGAGCTCACCGAGCACGCCGCGCAGCGGATGCCGCCGATGGAGGTCGTCGCTGCGATACGTGCCGAGCACCATCACGCGGCTCTCGCGCAGGTTGCGCGCGAGGAACACGAGCAGATCGCGGGTGGAGTGATCGGCCCAGTGGAGATCCTCGATCACGAACAGCAGCGGGACCTGCGCGCCCACGCGTTCGAGCACACCGAGCAGATGGTCGAGCAGGCCGCCGGGATGCGTGGGCTCCGGCTCCGAACCGTCGCCGAGCTCGGGCAGCAGGTGCGCGAGTCCGGGGCGCGCCGCGCCGACGACCGCGTCGAACTCCGCCGGCGGCATCGTGCGCACCATCTGACGCAGCACCTGCACGACCGGTCCGTACGGCAGCGCGCGCTCGACGAGCTCGAGACACGCGCCGGTGAGGACGCGTCCGCCCTGCGCGGTCACTTCGTCGGCGAGCACCTGCACGAGGCGGGTCTTGCCGACTCCCGCCTCGCCGGCGACGAGCGCGACCGACGGAGTGCCCGCGGCGGCTTCGGCGAAGGCGGCGCGCAGACGGCGCTGCTCCTCGAGGCGGCCGACGAAGGCAGGGCTGGAGACGCGACCGGGCACGGACGCGATTCTGCTCGCGTCCGTGCTCCGTCCGCGCGCCTGCCCGGCAGACCGAGGGGAGTCGGCCGGCCGGGCGGGGGGCAGGGCGAGGTCAGCCGCGCTGGGCACGGATCGCGCGCCGCAGGCGGAGGCGAGCGGCGGCGCGGCGGCGCTGCGCGAGGTGCTGGTGAACCAGCTCCGGTGGTGTCGGGTACATGGTGCCCTCCTCTCTCCAGCCATCGAGACGTGCGGGCACGTTCCAACATGGACCTAAGGAGGGGGGCACCACATCGGGACGGTGCCTTATATCGGGGCGAAATCGCCGTCGGATCGCCTACGGCGAGCGGCGAGAGGTGACGCTCGTCACACCGACGGCTCCGCGAAACGCGTCTCAGGCCACCGGAGCTCGCAGCGCGCGCCTGCCGCGGATCACCTCTACCGTACGGCGCCGTGGACTGGAACACCGCGCTACCCGCCGCGTTCCCGGGCGCTCGCGAGCAGCGGGTGGTCGTGCTCGAACTTCACGGTCCGTTCGTCGCCCACCCGGGCGCGGCGCCGCCCGGCGAGGACGCGTACAGCCTGTTCTACGACCGGTCGACGGCCATGGGTTGGCTCACCGACGCGATGGGCGGGCCGACCTCGCTGTGGGCGATGCACGAGGGCGAAGCCGAGCCGAACCGCTGCTGGTTCCAGGTCGACGTGACCTCCGACTCGTCGTTGCTGCCGCTCATGCCCCTGTTCGCATGCGCCGGCGATGTCGTCCACCGGCTCGGCACCTTCACGCTCGAGGCCGTGGAGCTCCAGCTCCCCCCGCCGGCGGCGCCGCCGTCCCGGCAGATCGCGATGGAGCTCATCACCGCGAATGGCTGGTTCGGCAACTGCGCGCCGTCGCATCGTCGGGCGATCGAAGTCGCGATCGGCGGCGTCGACGTGTCCGTGGTCGCGGAATGGATGCGTCCGTGGGTGCAGAGCGTGTTCGTCTGCGACTCGGCCGCGGCGACGTTGCGCGGCACGGTCGTCGAGTGGTCGCTCGACGCGCTCGGATGGACGGCCGCGTTCGTCGCACAGGCCTGTCACGCCGTCGGCGTCGACATTCCTCTGTCGATGAGGTTGACGCCTACGACTTGAGCGCGACCTCGACCTCGATCTCGACGGCACCGCCGCGCGGCAGCGCGGCCACGCCGATCGCCGAGCGACTGTGCCGACCCGCGTCGCCGAGCACATCGAAGAGCAACCGGCTGGCGCCGTCGACCACTACCGGCTGCTGCTCGAAGCCCGGCGCGCACGCGACGAAGCCGAGCACCGTGAGCACACGTTCGATGCGAGCGAGCGATCCGAGCGCCGCGTGCAGCACCGACAGCGCGTTCAGCGCGCACCACCGCGCGGCTTCGGCGCCCTGCTCGACATCGATCGACGCGCCGACGACGCCGGGATGCACGAGCCGGCCGTCGAGCCCGCGCGGCAGCTGCCCCGACGTGCGCGCGCGTCCGCCGTGCACGATCACCGCGTCGAGCGGGTCGTGCGGCGGGTACGGGCCCGGGAGGACGAGGCCGAGCTCTTCGAGCCGCCTCGCGATCGGATCCGAGTCGGTGGACTCCTGGGCCACGGTTCACAGCTCCCGTTCGAAGAAGGAATACGCCTGCCCGCCGTACCAGCGGTGGCCGCCCTCGTTGACGTCGTGCACGAGGCGGCCGGGAACGCCGAGCTGCTCGTAGACCTTCGCGAGCGTCGCGACTCCTTCGCGCGCGGCGGCCAACGGGAAGATGTCGTCTTCGGTCCCCGTCTCGACGAGCAGCGCGCGCGGCGCGACGAGCGCGCCGAGGTCGACGTGCTCGAGTCGCCCGAGCATCGACGGCAGCACCTGCGAGCCGCACATGTTCCACGGCATCCGGTGCGCCGCCGCCCACGACGCGAAGTAGCCGCTCACCACCGAGGCCTTCACGCGCGCGTCGATCGCGGCGAGGAAGAGCGTGAGCGTGCCGCCGTACGAGAGCCCGCACGCGCCGAGCCGCTCGGGATCGACGAGCGGATGCTGCGCGAGTACGTCGAGCGCGACCCGCATGTCCCAGAGGTTCTGCGCGAGCGGGTTCGCGCCCGCGAGCGTCGCGGACACGAGGTTCCAGTCGCACTCGTAGCGGCCGGGCGGGTTCCAGTCGGAGCGCTCGCCGAACGCGCGCAGGTCGGGCGCGAGCACGACGTAGCCGCGGCACGCGAGCTGATGGGCGTAGTCGCCGTGGTAGCCGGCGATCTCGTCGCGCAGCTCGCCGTCGCCGCGGTCGATGCCACACACCATCGACTTCCCCGCGCCGTGGCCGTGGATCGCGAGCACTGCCGGACCGGGCTCGGTACGCGCGTGCGGCACGAGCAGGTACGCGGGCACCGACATCGTCGCTTCACTGTCGAACACGACGCGCGTCCGCTGGTACGGCCCCGCGTCGTCGCTCTCGAGCAGCTCGAGGTCGGGCGGCACCGCGGCCGGCCACTCCCCCAGCAACGTGTCGAGCCGCTCGTGCGCGCGTGCTCGGTACGCGTCGAAAGCGCTCGCGAGATCGTCGACCGGCACGGGCTCGGGCGGTTGCGTCTCCGCGAGCTTCAACTGCCAGTAGGCCCACAGCGACACGTTGCGACGACGTTGCGGCGGCACCGCCGCGGGCGCGGGCGGCGGCGGGGGCGCGTCCGAGTCGAGCGTCAACGGAGTGCTACTCGCCCTCGCCGAGGGCCCACGCGAGCCCGCCGGTGAGGTGCTGGAGGTAGGTCGGGCTCTCCCAGGCGCCGGGGAAGTGACCGAGGCTGGTCGAGAACACGCGGCCGTCGCCTTCCCTGAAGCACCACGAGAGTGGGAAGCCGTGCGGCGGTTGCTTCGCGCCCGCCGCGCCGAGGTCGAGTTGACCGTCGAGCACGCGCAGCAGGATGCGCGCGTCCTCGCGCAGGTCGCGGAATTGGTACACCTCGTCGAGCCACGTCCACGCCGCACCGAGATGGCGAGTCGCGGGATGATCCGACTCGACGACGTCGAGCGCGACGGTCTGTGTCCACGGATGGCCGTCGAAGCGCGCGCCGACGACGCGGCCGTACTCGTCCCACCCGTAGCAGGAATCCGTCGCCGAATGGATCGGCACCACCGAGAGCGCGTTCGCGCGCAGCCGATCGAGGATGATCGAACGCTGCGATTCGCTCCACGGCGTCTCGCCGATCGTGAACAGCGCGAGCGCGCGGGCCGACTCGAGGTCGTGGTCGTCGAGGTCGCGCACGTCGTCGATGCGCCGCGCGCGCAGCCCGTTCAGCTCCGCGACCTGCGCGACGCCGACCGCCGCCTGGTCGAGCACACCGTGCACGCCCGCGGGACCGGTGCGGTAGGGCGCGACCTGGGTGACGAACAACAGCGTTCCGGACACGGCCGGTCAAAGTACGGAGGGCCGCTGATACCGTCAAGCCGAGGCGACGCGACGAGGAGGAGCGATGCGGATCGGCTTCATCGGGCTGGGCGCGATGGGTCTGCCGATGACACGCCACCTCGTCGACGCGGGACACGAGGTCACCGTCGCGTCCCGCAGTCGCGGGCCGATCGACGCGGCCGTCGGCTTCGGCGCGCGTGAAGGCGACGGTCCGCGTGCCGTCGTCGACGCGAGCGAGGTCACGATCCTCTGCGTGCCCAACTCGCCCGAGGTCGTCGAAGTGTTGGACGCGGCCGCGCCCGCGCTGGGGGACGGCAAGGTCCTGGTCGACACGTCGACGATCGATCCCGACATCGAGCGCGCGCAGCATTCGCGTGTCGCAGCGAGCGGCGCGCGCTACCTCGACGCACCGCTCTCGGGCGGCACGGTCGGCGCCGAGCGAGGCACCCTCACGCTCATGGTCGGCGGCGCCGCGTCGACGCTCGACGACGCGCGTCCCGCGCTCGATCCGTTCGCAGGCCTGATCGTGCACGTCGGCGACGCGGGCATGGGCCAGGTCGTGAAGCTCTGCAACCAGCTCGTGTACGCGGCGCAGATGCTCGCGGTCGCGGAGGCGTCGACGCTCGCGGCCAAATCGGGCGTCGACCTCGGTCTGCTCTACGAAGTGCTCACGCACGCGACCGGCGACTGCGTCGCGCTGCGCACGCGCATCCCCTTCGAAGGCGCGATCCCCGACAGCCCCGCGTCGAACGGCTGGAAGCCGGGCTTCATGACCGACCTCATGGCGAAGGACGTCGACCTCGTCCTCGCGTACGCGGCGAAGGCGGGCGTGCCCGCGCTCACCTCCGGCGTGGTGCGCCCGGTGCTCGGCGCTGCGAGCACCGCGGGCTTCGGGCGCGAGGACTTCTCCGCGCTCGGCAAGATCGTCCGATCGCTGGCCGGCGTCGACTGACCGAGCTCTCCGGTCGCAATTGCGTTCCTGCCGGAGCGCGTCAACGAGCGGAAGGCGCCGCAGTGATCTCGCCGATGCCGGCGGCGCGCGTGGCGTCGGCGTACACGAGCGCGTCGACGATGCGCGGACCGACCGACGGGCCGACGGGCGTGCGCTCGGGATCGAGCGTGACGCGCAGGAACCCGCCGGTTGCGCCGGGGCCGATCGTCAGTGTGGCGTCGGGTTCCTCGCCCTCGCGCGCGGCGCGGAAACCCTCGCCGTCGTGCACCAGCGGCTCCTGCGTCGTCTCGTCGACCTTGCAGAAGATCGAGGTCCAGCCCCCGCCGAACCGGACCGCGTCGGCGGTCGCGAGGATCTCGTTCTCGAGGTCATCGGCGCGCAACCAGGGCGCGTCGCCGGCCGCGGCGAGATGCTGCAGGGTGTCGAACGGCAGATCCGGGCACGCTCCCCGCACGTAGCCGAGTCCGGCACCCATGCGGGGGTTGCACTCGGTCGCGACGAAGCCGTCGGCGCTCATGATGCCGTCGAGCGTGAACGCGCCGCGAAACTCGACGCGGTCCCGCAACACTTCACCGAGTCGCCGCGCCGCGGCGCGCATCGCCTCGCGATCCGCGGGCGCGGGATCCCAGAACGACGCGCAGCCCGCGTAGAGCAGCCGATCTTGGGTCGGGCGACGAAGGTTGACGAGCTCGACGGGTCGCAACACCGCCACGCCGTCGTCGGTCACGAAGCCGTGCACACTGCAGGAGATGCCGTCGACGAACGGCGCGAGACGCGCGCGGTCGCAGCTCGCCACGAAGAACGCGACCGCGTCGGCGTCGTCGGTGCCGGCGCGCACCCAACGCACGTAGGTGCCGCCGCCGTTGAAGCCGTCGCGCGCATCACCGGACCAGACCGTGCCTGCTCCGACGTCGAGTGCGTCCGCCGCGGCGCGCAGCGCGTCGGGGTTCGCGGCGACGACACGCGACGCCGGACGCGCGACGTTCGCGGCGTCGAAGAGCCCGTCGCACGTCGTCTTGTCCTCGAGCGCGACCCATTCGGGCCGGCGATGGCCGTAGCCGACCCGATCACCGAGATGGGTCGCGGCCTCGACCGCGGCGATGAAGACGAGCGCGTTGCCGTCGGGGTCGAACGTGTCGACGGCATCGAGCACGTTCGGCGGTGGCGCTGCGAGCAACCGCTCGGTCGCGCGCATCTCGCTGTTGATGTCGGGAGCCTCGATCTCTGTGACGACCCATTCGGCGTCGGCGGGATCGGGCAACGGACCGGTGCCGATCCCCGCGGCCACGATGAACACCCGCGACGCGCCGAGGTCACGCATGATCCGTGCGCCGCGCGTCGATCCCGCGAGCGGGTTGCCGGCGAGGATCACATCGCGTCCCTCGATCAGCGCCCGGGCATGGCGGATGCACTCGGCGAGGAACGGCTCCGGCATCGCCAGAGGGTAACGATGCCGCGCTCGAGCAGAGCCGCTATTTCCGGCGGGCGACTCGCAGACCCAGGAAGTGCGCGAGCACGTTGAAGCAACCTTCGATGTCGCCGCGCTCGACGCGCTCGTCGGCCGTGTGCGCGAGCGTCGGATCACCGGGCCCGTAGTTCAACGCGGGCACACCGCGCGACGCGAAGCGCGCGACGTCGGTCCATCCGAGCTTCGGCCGCACCGCGATGTCGAGCGTGCCGACGAACTCGGCGACCAGCGCGTTGTCGAGGTTCGGGGGCGCGGCCGGTGACGCACTGAGCACCTCGATCTCGTCGGCACCCGCGAGCAGCGCGCGCAACTCGGCCTCGGCGTCGTCGGCAGTGCGCGTCGGCGCGAACCGCCGGTTCACCACGAACGTGCACGCGTCGGGCACGACGTTGTTCGCAACGCCGCCTTCGACTCGCACGACCTGAAGCGCCTCGCGGTAATCGAGCCCGTCGACGTTGACGATCTCGGGCTTGTTCGCCGCCACGCGCGCGAGCAGATCGGACGCGCGATGGATCGCGTTGACCCCCATCCACGGCCGGGCCGTGTGCGCGCGCTCACCGCGCACGGTCACGCGCGCGTTCATCGTGCCCTGACAACCCGCCTCGACCCACCCGGACGTCGGCTCGAGCAGGAAGGCGAGATCACCCGCGAGCAGCTCGGGCTCCACCTCGAAGAGATGACGCAGACCGTTCTGCGGATCCGCGACCTCTTCACCCTCGTACCAGACGAACGTGAGATCGTGGTGCGCCTGACCGCCCGTCGCGAGCTCCGCGAGCGCGAGCAGCACCGCGAGCCCGCCCTTCATGTCGGCCGCGCCGAGCCCGTGCAACACGTCGCCCTCGACGCGCGGTTCGGCGTTGTTGTTCACCGGCACCGTGTCGATGTGGCCGGCGAGCACGACGCGCCGCTGCAGACCGAACGTCGTGCGCACGATCACGTTGTTCGCGATGCGATCGATCGCGAGGTTCGCGGCGCGGTTGCGCACGCGCGTCTCGATCGCGTCGGTGAGCGTCGTCTCGTCGCCGCTCACCGACGGCACCGCGCACAGCGCGCGCGTCAGACCGAAGAGATCGCCGGCGTCGTGGTCGACGACGGCTGCCGCGCGATCGCTCACGAGATGATGCCGTGCTCGCGGAGCATGTCGTTGAGCTGGAGGTCTTCGTGCGTCTCGCCTTCGGGCATCGTGCGGAGCACGAGCACGCACGCGAGTCCGAACGTGCCGCCAGGAAACTCACGCGGGCGCGTCGCCTGCACCGCGACCGCGCGCTCGGGCACGTCGCCGCGCGAGATCTCCTCGCCGGTCTGCGCGTCGATCACGGGGATGCTCGCAGTGAGGATCACGCCCGCGCCGAGCGCGGCGCCCTTTCGCACGCGCGCGCCGCCGACGATCATGCAACGCGACCCGATGAAGACGTCGTCCTCGATCACCACCGGCTTCGCCTGCGGCGGTTCCAGCACGCCGCCGATGCCGACACCCCCGGCGAGATGCACGCGCTTGCCGATCTGCGCGCACGAGCCGACCGTCGACCAGGTGTCGATCATGGTGGATTCATCGACGTAAGCGCCGAGATTGACGAAGGACGGCATCAGCACGACGTTCTTGGCGATGAACGCCGAGCGGCGCACGATCGCACCCGGCACCGCGCGGAAGCCGGCATCGCGAAAACGATTCTCGCCCCAGCCCTCGAATTTCGACGGCACCTTGTCCCACCACGACGCCTGGCCAGGGCCGCCGGGAATGGCACTCATGTCGTTGAGGCGGAACGACAGCAGCACCGCTTTCTTCAGCCATTGATGCACTTTCCATTTGCCGCTGGCCTCGCGCTCGGCGACGCGGGCCTCGCCCTTGTCGAGCAGCTCCAACGCATGATCCACGGCCTCGCGGACTTCGCCCTTGGTGGCGATCGAAACGCCATCGCGGGCATCGAACGCGGCATTGACGGATGATTCCAGGGCGGCGAGAGACATCGATGTTTCCTCGGAAAAATATTAGCGGTGGTGATTTAGGGGGCTTTTGTCGGGATTCGGGGCCGTGAAGTCAAGGCTCAGACGTCGTCCCGGCGAAAGTACGCGGTCTACTTCGTCGCGCTCAGCCGCTGCAAGAACCCGGTCAGATCATCGGTAACATGGTCGACATGGGGCTCGCCGCGGCCTTCCAGTTCCCAGTCTTCGCGCACCACTTCCTCGGCGCCATCGGGCACCACCAGCACCGTGGTCATGCCGCGCTGATGCGGCACCACGAGGTTGCGGGCGAGATCCTCGAACATCGCTGATTTCCTGGGGTCGACGCCGTGCAGGTCGAGAAACTTTTGATAGGTCTGCGGCGCCGGCTTCGGTTCGAGCTCGGCGGCGATGATGTCGAAGATCGCCTCGAAATGGTGACCAAAACCGAGCCGTTCCAGAACGGCATTGGCGTGATCGACCGAACCGTTGGTCAGGATCAGCTTGCGCCCCGGCAGTTTTGCAATGGCCGCACCCATCGCCGGGTTCGGCTGCAACGGCGAATGATCGATCTTGTGGACATAAGCCAGGTAATCGTCGGCGCGGATGCCGTGCTCGGTCATCATGCCGCGCATGCTGGTGCCGTAGCGGCGGTAATAATCCTTCTGGATCACGCGAGCCTCGGCCGGCGAGATGCTGAGATGATTGCCGATGAACTCGCCGATCCGCGCATCGACCTGCTGCCACAGATTGACGTGATGCGGATACAGCGTGTTGTCGAGGTCGAACACCCAGGTGTCGATGTGCGCGAAGCCGCGGGTAAGTTTGGTCATGGCATTGCAAACCTTAGCGTCTTGCCGCCGCTCGACATATCGACCGGTGCAAATCCGATCGGGGCCAGCCCGCGGGTGACGCAGTCGATCTGTTCTGATATTTCGAATTTGCTTTCGCGGGTGCAAAGCTGGGTGCTGCCGCCCCAGTTCAGCGGCTTGTCCTGCAGACGGATGGTGCGGTTATCGGCATCGACCGCCTCGGCGAAACTGAAGATCTTCTTCGGCTGGCCGGTGACGTCAGGATGCAGGCATTTGCCGGGATCGATGTGGTACCAGCCGCGGCTGGTGACGGCCTTGCCATCGTCGGTCGCGACCGCGGCCATCACCTTGTATGAGGTGTCGTTGCACCAGGTGAGGCCGGTCGACGACGGCGCCTGCACCGCGTCGATCATGGTGGTGAAGAAAGTCGGCGATTGCACGATGTCGGAGGACAGCCCACGGCTTTTCAGGAACGCCGCCAGCGCGGTTTGCGTCTTCGGGCCGTCGACGCCGTCGATCGGCGCGGCGTCATAGCCCGCGATCACCAGCAGGCGCTGGATCGCGGCGAGGCGGGCCTGTTCGTCGTCATACTCGCTGTCTTCGGCGAGATACGCCACGAGATTGCCGTCGTCGGCCGTGGTCGGCGTGATCTGGGTGAACGGCGCCGGCGTCTGTCCGGCGCGGCATTGCCGCGCGGCGGCGATCACAAAATTATCCGGCGCGATGCACAGCGTATCGCCGCCGTTCTGCGGGATCGGCGACGAGCCATAGACCGGCAGCGCGCGGGCGTTGAGCAGGATGCGGTCGGCGTTCAGCGCGCCCT
>DATBAK010000033.1 GCA_036271555.1 Acidimicrobiia bacterium | reverse complement strand
GTCCTGCTCTGCGACGCGAACGTCGAGCGCATCATCATGGGTGCCGGCCGCCGGCCGCTCGACATCGGCCGGCTCGCGCACGACGTTCCGAAGCCGATGCGACGCGCCGTCGTGGCGCGCGACTGCCGCTGCCGGTTCCCGGGTTGCGGCCGGCGCGCGCGGTGGTGCGACGTGCACCACGTCCTCGCGTGGATCTTCGGCGGGCACACCAAGGTCGGCAACCTCGTCCTGCTCTGCCCGTACCATCACCACCTGATCCACCGGTGGGGCTGGCACACTACGTTCGACGGCGACACCTTCACGGTGACCCGCGACGACGGCGAGCTCGTCGGCAGCACCAGGAACGCGAGGCCGGCACGCGCCGGTCCCTAGAGGATCGCGTGCAACCTTTCGATCCGCCGGCGCGTCATTCCGGTGTGGGGAGCCCCGAGTGAGCGACCGTCGCTTCGACGACTTCTACGTCTTCGACTACCCGCGGTTGGTCGCGGCGGTCCGCCTCATCACCGGCAGTGTCGACGCCGCGCGCGACGCCGTCGACGAGGCCTGCGCCCGCGCGTGGGAACGGGTCGAGCGCGGTGACGACATCGAAGTGCTCGGCGCGTGGATTCGCGTCGTAGCGATCAACGTCGCGCGCGGCGGGATCCGGCGGCGCGCATCGGAGCGGCGCGCGGTCTATTGGTTGACGGCGACGGCCGAACGCAACGCGACCGAGCCGTACGGCGCGCGGGAGACCGCGATCGACATCCACCGGCTGCTCGCCGCGCTTCCACGCCGGCAACGCGAGGTCGTGGTGCTGCACTACCTGCTCGACCAGAGCGTGGCCGCGATCGCGACGGAGCTCCACATCGCGGAAGGCACCGTGAAGGCCGCGCTCAACCGCGCCCGCCACACGCTCGCCGACGCGCTCGAGACGCAGAGGGCACGCTCATGATCGATACCGACGACGTCGACCGCACACTCCGCGCCGCACTCTCTGCCGCGAGCGAAGACGAGCCGCCGCCCGGGGATCCCGGACCGCGTGTTGCGCAGCGTGTCACGCGCCGCCGGCACCGCCGAATCGCGACTCGGCTCGGGAGCGTGATCGTGGTCGCCGCGATCACGGCCGGCACGATCGGTGGTCTGTACTCCTCGACTCGGACGACCAATCCGGAATTCGACCCCCAGAGCGTTGCGACGCCGTCGGCCCTGCTCCGGCCGCAGACCCCTGCCGATCGTGCTCCGCGCGCAACGTTCGCCGATGACACCGGGATCGTCTGGTCGACCGTTCGGCTCCTGCAGTCACAAGCCCTCGCCCGGGTGTACGGCGGGCGGGACCGCGCCGGAGGCTTCTGCATGCTGGTGATGGTTGACGATCCCAACGGTGGGACCGACGCGTCGGCCGACTGCATCGCGCATGCGCCGGCGAGCGAGACGGAGGCCGCGGCGCAACGGTTCGAGCACCAAGGCAGCGCCCTCAGCAGTTACGGAGACGGCCGGGGCGCCGTCGCATTCTTCGTACCGGACGGCATCCAGAGCGTGAAGCTCGGCGCGGACCGCATCGCGGTCGAGCACAACAGCGTGCTCGTGGTTGCGAACCACTCGCTGGGCTCTGTGATGCACCTGAGGCGCATCGGTTCCACGCTCTACGCCACGAAGTGACTACGCGGGCTTCTTGTCTCCGACGATCCACATCGAGAAGAATTGCGAGCCGCCGCCGTACGCGTGACCCATCGCCCGTCCGGTCTTCATCTCGACCTGGTAGTCGCCCGCGCGCCGGCGCACCTGCTGCGCGGCCTCGCCGAAGCGGATCATCCCCGACGCGCCGATCGGGTTCGACGAGAGCACGCCGCCCGACGGGTTCCACGGGATGTCGCCGTCGGGCGCGGTCGCGCCGGCCTCGGTGAGCTTCCAACCGTCGCCGTCGGCGCAGAAACCGAGGTTCTCGAGCCACATCGGCTCGTACCAGGAGAACGGCACGTACACCTCGGCCATGTCGAGGTCCTTGCGCGGGTGGGTGATACCGGCCTGCTGATACAGGTCCGCCGCGCAGTCCTTGCCCGCCTGCGGGTTCACCTGATCGCGGCGGGCGAACATCGTCGGTTCGCTGCGCATCGCCATGCCGTGGATCCACGCGGGCGCGGCGGACGCGTCGCCGACCTTCTCGTCGCCGATCACCATCGCCATCGCGCCGTCGGACGACGGGCACGTGTCGAGGTAGCGGATCGGCTCCCACAGCATGAACGACTCCTCGACCATCTTGAGGTCGATGTCGGGGATGTGCAGGTGCGCCTTCGGGTTGCGCAGCGCGGCGCGCCGATCCTTCACCGACACGAGGTGGCCGATGTGGCTGGGCGCGCCCGACCGCGCGATGTAGGCACGGATCAACGGTGCAAAGAAACCGCCCGCGCCCGCGACCAGCGGTGCCTGGAAGGGCATCGCGACCGAGAGCCCCCACGTCGCGTTGCTCTCGCTCTGCTTCTCGTACGCGACGGTGAGTACGCGCCGGTGTACACCCGACGTGATGAGCTTCGACGCGACGATGGTCGTCGAGCCGCCGACACTGCCCGCGGTGTGCACGCGCATCATCGGCTTGCCGACCGCGCCGAGCGCGTCGGCGAGGTAGAGCTCGGGCATCGCGACGCCTTCGAACATGTCGGGCGCCTTGCCGATGACGACGGCGTCGATGTCCTTCCACGTCATGCCCGCGTCTTCGAGCGCCTCGACCGCGGCCTCGCGCAGGAGCCCCGCGATCGACACGTCCTTGCGGGCCGAGCGGTGCTGCGTCTGACCGACGCCGACGACGGCGGCGCGCTGCTCTCCCATTTACTCGCCCT
The DNA here is from genome assembly GCA_036271555.1 of Acidimicrobiia bacterium. Taxonomy (NCBI): domain Bacteria; kingdom Bacillati; phylum Actinomycetota; class Acidimicrobiia; species Acidimicrobiia bacterium. The sequence goes on along the minus strand of DATBAK010000033.1, from coordinate 21,455 downwards.
CCAGGACGCACACGAGGTTCTGTTGCAGGCACGGTCCCGACGTCGCGTGCGCGACGCCGCGGTTCGCCGAGCCGGCCGAGATCCGTGACGCGACCTCGCCGATGCGCGACAGGCCTGCGGCCATGATCACGTTCGCGGCGAGCGCGCCGCCGGACGGGTTCACGTCGACATCGTCACCGAGCCCGAGCGCGTCGCGCAGGATCAGCTCTTCGTGCGAGAACTGCGCGTGCAGCTCGGCCACGTCGACCGAACCGGAACCCACTCCCGCGGCCGCGCCGGACGATCGCGTCGACTCCGACGAGGCGAGGTCGCGCACGCCGAGCCCGTGGGCCTCGATGCGGTGCTCGATGCCGCGAATCCACGCCGGCCGCTTGCACCAACGTCGCGCCACGTCGTCGGCCGCGATCACGACCGCGGTCGCGCCGTCGCTCACCGGGAACATGTCGCTGTCACGCAGCGGGTCGTAGGTGACCGGCTGCTTCAACAAGTCGTCCGCCGACGCGTCGCCGGCGCGAACCGCGTGCGGGTTCGACTTGCCGTTGCGCTGCGCGCGCGCCGCGACCTCGGCAAGGTCGCGCTCGTCGCGACCCGACTCCTCGAGGTAGGCGCGCGCCTGCAGCGCGGCCATGTCGGGCATCGTCGGCCACAGCGGCACCGTGTAATACGGGTCGGTCTGCAGCGTCATCACCTCGGACACGTCGCCGAGGCTGCCCTTCGAGAAGCCGTAGACGAGCGCGGAGTCGACCTCACCGGTCTGGATCGCGATCCACGCCTCGTACAGCGCCCACGCCGCGTCCATCTCGACGTGCGACTCGCGGATCGGCGGCCACGCGCCCACCGCATCGACGCCGGCGACGAACGCGAACGGCCCGCCGAACAGATAGTCGAGGCTGCCCGAGCAGACGAAGCCGATCTCCTTGCGGGGGATGCCCGCGCCCTCGATCGCCTCGCGCAACACCGGGACGATGATCTCGACCTCGTTGCGGTTCGTGTCCTTGGCGACTGCGGAAGCGGCGTAGCTGACCACCGCGACATCCCTCACAGGTACTCCTTGTACGTGTCGTACTCCGCGTCGGGCTCGCCCGACGGCTCCCAGTGCAGGATCGAGCGATAGTCGGGCTTGAGCTCCTCGGCCCACACCGCCTTCACGCGCAGCCCCATGCGCATCTCGTCGACCTCGAGGCCGCGGATGAGCCCGAAGAACATGTTGTTCGCGCCGTCGAGCACGATCTGCGCCGACACGTACGGCACCGGCGGCGCGAGATCCGACAGGCCGGGGATGTTCACGACGCAGTACGTCGTCACGGTGCCGCGGTCGGCCACGTCGACCTCGATGCTCGTCGGGTCGCCGGTCTTCGGGTCGGTGCCGCGCGACGCGGCGTACACCTCGTCGGAAGACGGCGCGCGCCCGCCCGCGATCTTCCCCTGACTCATCCCGACGAGGAAGCGCGTCAGCGCCTCGCCCGCGGTCACGTCGTACTCGAGCCGGATCGGCGAGATCATGCCGGTGACCGGACCCTCTTCCTCGTCCGAGACGTTCGTACGCGGCGGCGCGGTCTGCGCCTCTTCGCCGTCGCTCAACGGCACCCATGCCGCGATGTCGCGCACGCTGCCGACGCGCTCCGCGCTCCAGCGTGGCGCGACGCGCATGCCCGTGCTCATCATGTCCTTGCTGCCTGCGTCGACGACGTGCAGCCACGCGGTGTCGGCGCCGTCGGGGCGGATGAGCGCGAACGCGAACGGCTTGTCGAGCAGTTGCTTGCCGACGCGCGGCTTCTCGACCCAGGTCCACGTCTCGACGGTCCCGAGCGGGCCGACCTCGACGAAGTCGCCGACCGGGTCGCTCGTCACCGGGTCGTACTCCGTCGGCGGCACGAGCACGCGGCCGTCGGAGATCTTCACGCCCTCGATCTTCCCGTCGCGCAGCGACGTGAGGAACCGGCCGACGACAGGACCGACCGATCGCGTGTAGCCGCCGGGGTATTCGAGGACGTGATGGGAGACGAACGTCTCGGTCACCGGTACATGCCTCCAGCCAACGAGGAAGTTCTCATGGTCGCGTACGCATGCGCTTCTCGGTCATGTCGTGCATTCCGATCTGCTGCGTCCGCTCCATTCAGATCGCGCGCTCGCGGTTCTCCCAGTAGGGATCGCGCAGCTTGCGCTTGAGGAGCTTGCCGGTCGGCTCGCGCGGCAGCTCTTCGGAGAAGTCGATCGAGCGCGGCCACTTGAACTTGGCGAGCCGTCCCGCGAGGTGCTCCATGATCGACGCGCGCAACGCGTCGTCGGGCGCGACGCCGGCCGCGGGCTCGACGACGGCCTTGATCTGCTCGCCCATGTCGTCGTCGGGGATGCCGAACACCGCGACGTCGCCGACACCGGGGTGCGCGAGGATCTCGCCTTCGATCTCCGCGGGGTAGATGTTCACGCCGCCCGCGATGATCATGTCGCTCTTGCGGTCGCAGAGGAACAGGTAGCCCGCGTCGTTGAAGTACCCGACGTCGCCGACCGTGAAGTAGCCCTCGGCGTCGTGCGACTCGTCGGTCTTCGCCTTGTCGCCCTTGTACTCGAAGTCGCCCGAGCCCATGCGCATCCACACCGTGCCGGGCGTGCCGGTCTCGCAGACGTTGCCGTCGTCGTCGACGATCTTGATCTCGCTCGTCGGCCACGTGCGTCCGACGGTGCCGGGGTACTGCACCCACTCCTCGGGCGGCGCGACCGTGCCGCCGCCTTCCGTCGCCGCGTAGTACTCCCAGATCACCGGACCCCACCACGCGAGCATCTTCTGCTTCACGTCGACGGGACACGGAGCGGCCGCGTGGATCGCCCACTTCATCGCGCTCACGTCGTACTTCGCGCGCACGTCGTCGGGCAGTTGCAGCATGCGGTGGAACTGCGTCGGCACCATGTGCGTGTGCGTGCAGCCGTACGTCTCGATGAGACGCAGCGTCTCCTCGGGGTCCCACTTGTCCATGCAGACGACGGTGTGGCCCGCGTGCAGCGCGTTGCCCGCGAAGGTCGTGACCGCGGTGTGGTAGTTCGGCGACGTCGAGAGGTGCACGTTGCCTTCGCGCTGCGGGATGCCGAAGATCAGCAGGAAGAACGTGAAGAGCTCGGCCGACGTGTCGGGGTCGAGTTCCGGGAGCTTGCGGCGCACGCCCTTCGGCCGCCCGGTCGTGCCCGACGTGTAGTGCATCGCGACGCCGGTCTTGCGGTCCTCGGGTTGCGTCGTCGGTTGCTTGTCGACGACCTCGTCGAAGTCGCGGAAGCCGGGGACGTTGCCGTGCGCGAGGCGGGCGTCCGCGGGGATGCCGGCGTCGTCGGCCGCAGCCGACGCGAGCGCGGCGAAGCGCTCGTGGCTCACGAACGCCTTGGCGTCGCTGTCCTGCAGGATGTACGCGATCTCGGGCGGGCTCAGCCGGTAGTTGATCGGCACGTAGTACCAACCGGCCTGCAACGCCGCGAGGTAGATGTGCATCGGGTTCGAGCCGTTCGGCAGCACCGCGGCGACCGTGTCGCCGGGCTGCAAACCGACCTCGCGCAGCGCGTGGACGACCTGGTTCGCGCGCGCCAACACCGCGCCGGCCGCGTGCTCGGTGCCGTCCGGATCGACGATCGCGAGGTAGTCAGGATCGGCTTGCGCGAACTTCCAGAAACCCGACATCGATCCCCTCTGAGACGACGAGTCCGGCGGCGCGGTAGTAGAACACGTTCTCTCTTTGCATCGCAAACGGCCGGAGGCTCGCCATGCCCGTCCTCGAAGAGCTCACGACGAAGCACTGCACCGTCGAGCGCGACGGCGCGGTCGTCACGCTCACGATGAACCGTCCGGAGAAGAAGAACGCGCTGTCGGGCGACATGCTCGCCGGACTCGTGATGGGTTACGACTACATCGACTCGGAGCCGTCGGTGCGCTGCGCGATCCTCACCGGCGCGGGGGGCAACTTCTCGTCGGGCGCGGATCTCGTCGCGATGGGACAGCCGTCCGACGACGAGCGCGTGCAGAAGATCATGGCGCGCGGCGACAACCCGCACTGGAAGGGACTCCTGCGCGACTACCGCTTGTCGAAGCCGCTCATCGCGGCGGTCGAGGGCTACGCGGTCGCGGGCGGCACCGAGATCCTGCAGGGCACCGACATCCGCGTCGCGGGCGAGACCGCGATCTTCGGCGTGTGGGAGGCGAAGCGCGGGCTGTTCCCGCTCGGCGGTTCCGCGTGCCGGCTGCCACGGCAGATCCCGTACACGCTCGCGATGGACATCCTGCTCACGTGCCGTCCGATCACGGCGCTGGAAGCGCAGCAGATGGGCCTCATCGGCCGCGTCGCACCGGCGGGTCACGCGCTGGAAGTGGCGCGCGCGGTCGCGGATCAGGTCGCGGCGAACGCGCCGCTGTCGACGCAGGCGATCCTGCGCGCCTGGCGCGAGACCGAGCACATGAGCGACGCCGACGCGATGCAGCACCAGGACACGATCGGGTGGGAGGTCTTCGCGACGGAGGACGCGCAGGAAGGCCCGAAGGCGTTCGCGGAGAAGCGCTCCCCGAACTACGTCGGTCGATGAGCACCCAGGCGCAGACCGAAGGCGCGGTCAACCCCGGAGCGGACGAACACCGGCGGGATCGAGCGCCGGGCCGGCCGGCACAGGTCGAAGTCAAATGAGCGAAGCGGCGCCCGGCTACCCCGACTCCGAGTCGTTCGCGACACCTGAACGCGCGCGGCTCGCGGCGTCGCTGCGGCGCGCGATCGACGCGGTGATGACGGTCGAGGACGCCGACGGGCTGCAGCTGCTCGCGGCGGCCGACGCGATCGACCGCGCAACGGTGCTGCTCGCGGGTCCGCTGCGCGCGGTCGAGCCCGCGGGGACGCGCCGCTCGGGACGCGAGAAGTCGCACGACGACTACCTGCCCCGCTCCCCCATGGTCGGCGAGTCGAGCCCGCTCGCGCCGCCGCTCACGTGGGAGTGGCACGAGCCCAAGGTGATCGGGCGCGTGGTGTTCGGGGCCGCGTACGAGGGGCCGCCGGGCTTCGTGCACGGCGGCGTGGTCGCGCTCGCGTTCGACGAGATGCTCGGCATCGCCAACATCCAGTCCGGTCATCCGGGCATGACGGGCACGCTGAAGGTGAAGTACCGGCGCCCGACACCGCTCTACCGCGAGATCGAGCTCGAAGCGTGGGTCGAGCGCGTCGAGGGTCGCCGCATCCACACGAACGGCACGCTCTCGTGCGACGGCGTGCTCTGCGCGGAGTGCGAAGGCATCTTCGTACAGCCGCGTCCGGAGCTCGCGGCCGAGTACTTCGGCCGACCCTTCGGCGAGTAGCTCTCAACCGCGGGCGCGCCACGAAACGCCGCCGTCGACGCTCGCGTACAGGGTGACGGGTCGCGGACCGCTCCCGTCCGCGCTGATCGATTGAATCTCGACGTACAACCGTCGAGCGTCGGCTGCGGCCGCGGCGACGAAGTCGCTCTGAAGATCCGAAGCGTCGAACTTGGTCACGACGAAGTGGTCCGTTGGCGACGCGACGACCAGCCAGCTCTGGCCGAGCCCGCACGCGTAACAGCCCGCTGCGAAGACGAGCGTCCCGTCGTGCAGCATCACGACCGGATACCCACGCTCCTGACTCTCGGGGAAGCCCGGCGCGGTGATCGCAGGTGAGCCCGGCACGCGATCCTCGGTGAGCGGGCGCCAGTGCGCACCACCGTCGTCGCTCCGCAGGAACGCGCCGATGTGTTGCCCCGCGCCGGCGCCGAAGGATGCGAACGCGACGTGCGGGCCGCGGCACACCAGCTCGGGTCCGTCGCCGCGCACGGGAATGCGCGCCTGCTCCCGCCACGTCGATCCGTCGTCGTCGCTCCGATACACCGCGCTCGCCGTCGCCGCCCAGCCGACGCCGGGCGCGGCGAGGCACACGCTGCCGGCCACGGTGTCGTGAACCGGCGATCGCATCGGCCGCCAGGTGTCGCCGCCGTCGGCCGTGGTGACGAGATCACCGAACTCGGTCAGGCCCCACGCATGCACGCGATCGGCGAACGACACGCCCGCGAGCGATGCGGGAAGCCCGCGGCCGCGCGTCGCCGACCAGTGCGTGCCGTCGGCGGCGCGCTCGAGCGTGCCGATCAGATCGTCGCGGCCCGAGTACACGAGCGCGAACGCGTGCTGCGCGTCGATCGCGAGCACGCCGTTGAGCGACGTGCCGTTCCGCGGTATCGGTTGCTGCTTCACCCACGTGCGACCGCCGTCGGTCGTGCGCTCGATCGCGTCGTACTCGACGGGATCGATGCGCCATCCGGAGGACGCGTCGGCGAACGACAGCGCGCTCAGCCCCTGCACCAACGCGGGCTGCCGCGGTGCGACGGTCGTCGTGGTCGTGGCGGCGATCGTGGTGTTCGGGGTCACGCGCGGCCGAGGGGGTGCGGCCCCAGCGTGCCCGCGACACGCGCCCATCAGCGCGACCGCGACCACGCAGAGCGCCGCGACTGGGCCGGACCGGCAGGATCCCACGCTCTCCCGACACCGCGGCGGGCTCAGAGGTTGCTCGAACCGGCCGATGGAGACGGGTGAGGGACCGCTCCGGGGATGGGCGGTCCGGGAGCAGTGCCCGTGCGACCCTGTCCGAACTGCGAGTGCTTCGTGTCGGTGACGGCCAAGCGCTGTCCCCGCTGCGAAGCTGCGCTCGAACCCGTCGCAGCGGTCGCGCCCGCGCCTGCACATGCGCCCGAGCTCGCGCTCGTCGGCGCGAGCGCGAGCGTGAGCAGCGCGACGACCACGGACCCGATCGTGCGCAGCGTCGTCGCGCAGGTCGCGCTGCCGAAGCTGCCGCAGCCGTTCGCGACGGACCCGATGACGTTCGCGGTCTACCTCGGCGTTCCGGTGCCCGCGCCCGAGCCCGCACCGGTCGAGGTCGACGAGCCCGCGGCGCAACTGTCCCCCGCGACCCTCGCCGCGATCGCCGACGCCGCGGCCGAGATCGCCGCCGCCGCCGAGCCCACGGTGCACGACACCGACGCCGCGCTCGACCGCGTCATCGCGCGTGCCAACGAGATCGCCGAGCATGCGATCCAGCCCGCGCCCGCGGCCGAGCCCGATCCGGAACCTGCACCCGAACCCGAAACGCCGGCGGATCGCGAAGCGCCGGCGGATCGCGACGAACCCCCGGCACCTCCGCGCGTCCCACCCGTACCCGCACCCGCGGCCGCACCCGTCGCCGAGATCGTCGCGACCCCGCTCGCAGCGCCCGTCGTCATCGCGCGCCCCGAAACCGCACCCAAGCCGCGGCGACGCAAATGGTTCTCGCGCCGCGACGCGTTCACCCGCCGCTTCAGCCGCCGCGAGCGCGTGATGGCAAGAACGTGTGTCTGGCTCGTCGTCGTGCTCGCGTTCTCGGTCCGCGCGCTTCGTCTCCCCGTCGGCGCGCGACCGGAGCTCGGCGCGACGACGGTCGACACCGGCGGACAGATCGGCAGCGCGGAGACACCGGTCACGAGCCCCTTCGCCGACGCGATCCGCATCCAGACGAAGGCCGACCTGCGCGTCGTGGTCGCGACGGCCGGGCAGCTGCACGCCTTCTGGAAGACCTACGCGCCCGCGACGCCGGCCGTGCTCGGGCACGAGCTCCCGCAGTTCGCGTTCGTGCGCGGCGCGCAGGCGTCGGTACGGGTCGGCCAGATGTCGGTGGCGGCGACGAAGACGCGCATCGTGTTCGCCGAGTACGCGGGTCCGAAGGGCTGCGCGTACGGGCGCGTCGTCGCGAACCAGGACGCGCAGGTCGTGATCGGTTCGACGGCGGCCGCGTGCCGGGCGACGACGCCGCCGGCGAAGGGCTGGAGCGCACTCGGCGCCGGCTGACGGAGGGCGAGTGGCGCGTGCGTCGGGCACGCGTACGATTCCGCGGGTGAGCCTGCCTTCCCACGGCCGATCGTTCGACGACGTGCTCGCCGAGCTGCACGCGCGCAAGGAGCGCGACGCCCGTTGGCGCGACGGTCGCACGTTCGGCCTCGTCTACGACGGCGGCGAGGAGGTCGAGGCGGTCGGTGCCGCCGCGGCTGCGCTCTACCTGCACGACAACGCGCTCAACACGATCGCCTTCCCGAGCCTCGGCGCGATGCAATCCGAGGTCGTGCGCATCACCGCCGATCTGCTGCACGGCGACGAGCAGGTCGCGGGCTTCATGACCTCGGGTGGTACCGAGAGCATCCTCATGGCCGTGCTCGCGGCGCGAGAGCGGGGCGCGCAGGAGCGCGACATCGACGAACCCGAGATCGTCCTCGCGAACACCGCGCACGCGGCGTTCCACAAGGCCGCGCACGTCTTCGGTTTGCAAGTGCAGTCGGTGCCGGTGCGCGACGACTACTGCGCCGACGTCGACGCGATGCGCGCCGCGATCACGCGCAACACCGTGCTCGTCGTCGGCTCGGCACCGCAGTATCCGCAGGGGGTGATCGATCCGATCGCCGACCTCGCCGCGATCGCGAGCGACGCGGGCGCGAACTTCCACGTCGACGCGTGCATGGGCGGCTACGTGCTTCCGTTCATGGAACGACTCGGCTACGAGATTCCGCCGTGGGACTTCCGCGTCGACGGGGTGACGTCGATGTCGGCCGACCTCCACAAGCTCGGCTACACGCCCAAGGGCGCGTCGGTGATCCTGCACCGCACCAAGGAGCTGCGGCGCTACCAGACGTTCGCGTTCACCGACTGGCTCGGTGGCTTCTACGCGTCGCCGAACCTCGCAGGCACGCGGCCGGGCGCGCCGATGGCCGCCGCGTGGGCGGTGCTGCAGCGGCTCGGCGTCGACGGATATCTCGACCTCACGCGCCGCATGCTCGACGCGCGCGATCGCATGGTCGCGGCGGTGCGCGCGACCCCGGGTCTCACCGTGCTCGTCGAACCCGAGGCCCAGATCTTGGGCATCACCGCCGATGGCGCCGCGCAACCCGGAGTGGACGTCTTCGCGATCGGCGACGCGCTCGCGCGGCTCGGTGGCTGGTACCTCGACCGGCAGACGCCGCCGGACACGTTGCACGCGACCGTCTGTGCCGCGAACGCGCCCGCGATCGACGCGTTCGCGGCCGATCTCGCGACCGCGGTCGACGAGGTCGGTGCGGCGCGCACCGACGATCGGTCGACGAGCTACTCGACCCTCGAGTGACGTCAACCTGCAACCGGTTCTAGGTCGCGGGTACCCTGCCCCGATGGGGACGGGGGCCGTCGTGCCAGCGGCACCGAGCGCGCCGGCGAGCCGTCGAGGCACCGGCACGCGCGCCGCGGAGACCGCCGCCCGCCGCCGCCGGCTCGTCGAGTCCGCGGTCGCACTCGCGGGCGAGGGCGGATACGACGCCGTGCAGATGCGCGACGTCGCGGCGCGCGCCGAAGTCGCGTTGGGCACGCTGTACCGCCACTTCTCGTCGAAGGATCAGCTGTTGCTCGCGGCGATGGCCGCGCAGGCCGACACGTTGCGATGCCGCATCGAGCAGCGACCGCCGCGCGGCGACTCGCCCGCGGAGCGCGTGTCGGAAGGTCTGCGACGCGCGTGCACTGCGCTCGAACGCCAACCGCGCGTCACGTCGGCGATGGTGACCGCGATGTCGTCGACTGACGGCGACGCTGCGCCGCTCAAGCAGGCGGTGCAGGACTCGCTGCGCCGGATGATCGCGGGCGCGATCGGTGACGACTGCGTGACCGACCTCGACGCGATCGTCGACGTGCTCGGACACGTGTGGTTCGCGGCGCTCGCGTTCTGGGTCGGCGGGATGTCCGACACCGGCGTGATGGCCGACGACCTCGAACGCGCCGCGCACCTGCTCCTCGACGCGCGCTGAGTCGCGGTCGTCAGCGCAAGAGGGCCGCGACCCGCTCGCCGAGGATCGTCGCGTTCTCGGGATCGCCGGAGTCGACCGGTCCCGCGACGATCCACTCCGCGCCGGCGTCGACGTACGCACGGAACTGCTCGGCGACGCGCTCGGGACCGCCGACGATCGTGTCGGCCGACGGCTGCAACCGGTCCGCCTTGCGCGCGGCCGCGGCGTCGTCCTCGCCGACGACGACGAGCCCACCCCACGACACCGTGATCGGCCTCGCGGCTTGCGCGCGCACGCCCGTCGCCTGCCGCGCGAAGCGCTCGACCGGTCCGCCCCACCGGTTCCAGCCTTCCGAGCCCGCCGCGACCGTGCGCACCGCAGCCGACGTGCCGCCGACCCACACCGGATAGCCGCGTCCGCTCGTCGCGGTGATCGCGTCCGCGAGGGCGCGCACGCGATCCGCCATCGACCCGAACTCGAGGCCGAAGGTCTCGTTCTCGGCCGCGCTCTCGTGATCGCCCGCGCCGAGTCCCGCGATCAGCCGTCCGTTGCTCACGCGCTGCACGGTGTCGAGCGTGTGCGCGAGCGTGGCCGGCGGGTGGAGCGTCGCGCGCGCGACGAACGGACCGAGCGCGATGCGCGTCGTCTCGACCGCGAGCGCGCCGAGCAGCGTGAAGCCCTCGATCGCCGGCCGCCGCGCCTCACCGCGCGCGCGGAAGAGATGGTCGAACACGAACGCGGCGTCGAGTCCGGCGGCCTCGGCCGCGCGCGCGACCTCGATCGCGGGATCGGGCGACTCGCGAAACGACGGCAGCGTGATCGCGAGCTTCGCCATGTCGGCCCGCTCAGCCGTGCGCGTCGGCTGCGAGCGCCGCCGCGCCGATCGCGCCCGCACGCTCGCCGAGCGCCGTCGGGACGATCGGCACCTTCGGCCGGTGCTCGGGCGCCTCGATGTGCCGGAGGAACGCGGCGCGTACGGGCTCGAACAGCAGGTCGCCGAGCGTCACGAGGCCGCCGCCGATCACGATGATCTCGGGATCGAGGATGTTCGCGAGCCCCGACAAGCCGAGCGCGACGTTGTCGGCGTACTCGTCGAGCACGCCCAGGGCGTCGGCATCGCCGGCCGCCGCGGCCGCGCCGACGTGGTGTCCGTTCACGGCGTGATGGTCGCCGCCCGCGGCCGCGAGGATCGCGGCTCCGCCGCCGCCTTCGATGCGCTCGCGCGCGATGCGACCGAGCGCCGACCCGGACGCGAACGACTCCCAGTGCCCGCGCTCGCCGCACGCGCAGATCGGTCCGTCGCGATCGACCGTGAAGTGCCCGAGCTCGGCCGCGAACCCGTGCGCGCCCCGCACCACCTCCCCGCCGAGCACGATCGCGCCGCCGATCCCGGTGCCGAGCGTCACGAGCAGCGCGTCGCGCGTGCCCGCGGCCGCGCCGAAGCGCACCTCGCCCCAACCCGCGACGTTGGCATCGTTGTCGACGACGACCGGCAACTCCGTGCGCGCCGCGAGCACCTCGCGCACGGGCGCGTCGATGACACCGGGCAGGTTCGGGCCGTAGCGCAGCACGCCCCGCGCGTCGACGAGCCCCGCGATGCCGATGCCGACCGCGACGACTTCCGCAGTGGCGCGCGAGCGCAAGGTCGCGATCATCGTCGCCGCGGAGTCGACGATGTCGGCGAAACCCTCCGGGCTCTCCTCGCGATCTTCGGCGACCACCGTGCCGTCGGCGTTCGCGACGACTCCGAGCACCTTCGTGCCGCCGATGTCGAGACCGATCGTCTGCGCGGTCACGGAGCCGTGATGGTCAGTCGAGGTCGATGCGGCGCACGCGCGGCGCGCCGCCGGAGCTCGCCCGCGCCTCGCGCTGCCGCTCGACGGCCGCCTCGGCCGCGTCGATCGCGCTCCGCGCGACCTGCAGCAGCTCGTGCGCGGCCGCGAGCAGGTGCTCCATCATGTCGGGCGACGCGGCGTCCATCGACATGAACAACGACCCGACGGGGCACGCGTAGCACTCCTCGTGATAGCGCCGCTCGCTCGGCTCGCCGTCGTGGTCGTCGTCGGCAGGGTCCGCGGTCTGCGCCTGGCTGCTCATACCGTCGCGAACTCGACCTCGAGGCGGTCGCCGTCGAGTCGCGCGCCGACGACTTCGCGCCGCGCCAGCGCGTCGGGCAGCACGACCGCGCGCCGGTGCGGACCGACGGCGAGGAACAGCTCGTCGTCGTTGCGGCCGAGCTCGATGTCGCTCTTCACCGTGAAGGGCAGGTGCAACGAGAGCACGAACGAACCGTCGACCTCCGCGATCCGCAGCGGATCCGAAGCGCAGAGCACCGCCGCCGCGTCGGTATCGCCGTACACGCGCGCCGCGAGCTCACCGAGCCGCGCGACCCCGATGAGCTCCTCGGCTGCGAGCTCCGACGTGAGGATCGGCAACGGCGCGAACGCGTCCTCGATCGTCGTGAGGTGCTCCGACTGCACGCGCTTCCACTCGTCGAACCACGGATCCGCGACTCCCGCAGGCAACAGACGGTTCGCGATCACCGCGTCGACGTGGTAGCCGAAGAGGGAGAGATAGGTGAAGGTGCGTCGGGCCTCGGCGACGACCATCCGCTCGGGGTTCACGACGAGGCGCGCGGTCGTCACCGAGCCGTCGGTCAACAGCTCACGCACTCCGTCGAGCCGGTCGTAGAAGCGCCGCACCGCCGCGAACACCGAGTCGCGCGCGATCGGCAGGTTCGCGACCTTGCTCATCATCGGGCGCGCCAGCTTCGTGAGCCGGCGCTGCGAGTCGAACACGCGGTCCATGTACCAGGCGAGCACGTCGGGCAACGACAGCAGCCGGAGCGTCTCAGCGGTCGGCGCGCAGTCGACGACGATGACGTCGAACTCGCCCGACGCCGCGCGCTCACGCAGCTCCGCGAGCGCGAACACCTCGTCGAGACCCGGTACGACCGAGAGCTCCTCGGCCTCGAGCGCGCCCGCGCCGGCCCAATCGAGGACGTCGACGACGTACTCGCGCACGTCGGACCACGCGGCTTCGAAACGCGTGCGCGTGTCGAGCTCGCCGCCCCAGAGGTTCTCGCACACCTCGGTCGGCTGGTCACCGAGCGGGACCGCGAACGCGTCTGCCAACGAGTGCGCGGGATCCGTCGAGAGGATCAAGGTGCGCAGCCCCGACGCTGCGGTCGCGACCGCCGTGGCCGCGGCGACCGTCGTCTTGCCGACTCCACCCTTACCGGTGAAGAGGAGGATGCGCATGAAGCGGCGAGGCTAGTGCCTCCCTCTTCATTTCACTCTGTCGACCTGCGCCTTCAGCTCCTTCAGCGCGCTGCCCATGATGAGCGCGGCCGCGCGGCGCTTGATGAGACCCGGCAACGGCACCGCGATCTCGACGCTCAGGTCGTAGTGCACGCGGGTCGAGCCGTCGGACTCGGCCTCGAATCGGTACGTGCCGTCGAGCTGGCGCAGCATGTCGCCTTCCACGAAGTGCCACGAGAACGAATCCGGCGCGTCCGCGTAGTCGTAGGCGAGCACGTAGCGCACGCTGCGACCGAGCGCGGCGGCGCGGTACTCGACCTTCGTGCCGCGCCCTTCGTCGTCCGCTTCGATGATGACGGCGCTCTTCACGTCCTTCGCCCACTCGGGATACGACTCGAAGTCGATCGCGACGTCGAAGCAACGATCGGCGGGCGCATCGATGCGGATGCGCTCACTTGCGTGGTCGGCCATCGGACCTCCTCGGAGCGGACGTGGACGCGCGGTCGAAGCCTGCGCGCGGCGGGAACGTGCCGTGGCGCGCCGACCACATGCCGGCCAGACCCAGCGGGAGCATCGGCACGAGGATGCTCGTCGGGTTCGACTTCACCGTTGCGAGCCCGACGACGATCGCGACGCCGAGCGCCGCCATCAGATGCTTGCGCACGAGCGCAGGCGCGGCGCCGCTCGACAGGAAGAACAGGGTCGCGACCGAGATGTCGTCGCCGCGCGTGCTGCGCACCACCGCGAGCCCGAACGCGTAGAGCCAGATGCCGAGCGACACGACGAACAAGGCGAAGCACGCCCAGGGCGCGATTTGATCGAACGGCGGCACGCCGAAGGCGTCGAGCGCGGCGACCACGGTGAACAACGCGGTCGTGGCCCACGACCACACGATGATCCGCCCACCGGGCTCGGACACCACGACCCGAAGGCTAGCGAGGGCCGGTCCGGAGGCTCCCGAGGTCGCCGCGCGTCACCGGCAGCAGCCGCTGCGTGAGGACCTCGTACGACAACTCCGTGCGCGCCCGCTCGCGCGCAGCCGCACCGAAGCGGGCGCGGAGCGCGTCGTCGCCGAGGAGGCGCTCGAGCGCGGCCCGGACGCCGTCGACGTCCTGCGGCTCGACGACGAAGCCGGTCTCACCGTCGACCACCGCCTCGTGCGAGCCGCCGCTGCGCCCGGCGATCGACGGCACGCCGCACGCCGCGGCCTCGACGAACACGATCCCGAACCCCTCGGCCTCGAGCCCGCCCCAGCGGTCGCGGCAGAGCATCGCGAACACGTCGGCCGCCGCGTAGAGCGGCGCGATCTCGGCCGCCGGCAGCCGTTCGAGAAAACGCACGCGCGGGTGTACCTGGTGCGAGACCGCGAGATCCTTCAGCCGGTTCTCGTCGCGGCCCGCGCCCGCGATCGCGAGCTGCACCGAGTCGTCGAGCTGCGCGACCGCGCGGATCAACACGTCGAAGCCCTTGCGCGGCACGAGCCGGCTGAGCCCGAGAATCAGCGGCCGGTCGACGTCGATGCGGTACCGGGCGCGCACCTCGGCGCGCGCGGTCGCGTCGATCGGCTGGAACCGTTCGGGATCGACGCCGGGTGGGATCACGAGCGTCGGCAGCGCGCGGCCCGCGGTGCGCGCGCACGCGGCCGCCGCGTACTCCCCCGCCGCGACCACGCCGGCCGCGTGCCGCAGCACGCGCCGCCCGAGCGCGTGGCTGCCGGGAAGCCGACCGGGCAGCGTGATCTCGGCACCGTGCGCGATCACGACGTACGGCGCGGACCGAAGGCGCGGCCCGATGAGCCCGAGCGGCAGCATCGGGTCGAGGAAGATCACGTCGGCGCCGACCTCGCGCGCCAGCGCGTCGACGCGACGCGCGATCGCGCGCGTCGGCCACAGCACCTTGCTCGAAACGCGCTCGATGCGGAACGGAACGTCGCGGTCGAACCGCGCCGCGTCCGGGTGCGGCGTGGTGAGCACGGTCGTGTCGTCCGGTGGCAGTCGCCGCCACAGCTCCCAGAGGTACGACTGGATGCCGCCGACCTTGGGCGGGAAGTCGTTGGTGACGAGGAGCGAGGTCACGGCGCGGAGCAGGCGAACGGCCGCCGCCGTACGACCATCAAGCGCCGTGCCGAGCCGAGCGAGGACGCGACCATGTGACCGGAGCAGGCGAGCGGTCGCCGCCGCACGACGACCAAGCGCCGTGCCGAGCCGAGCGAGGATGCGACCATGTGAACGCGCGCCTCAGCCGTTCGCCGCGTGCTCGAGCGCCTCCGCGAGCGAGCGGCGGTCGCCGATCATGCGGCGGTACTGCATCACCGGTCGCGGCCGTCCGAAACCGAGCGCGCCGACGAGCCGGCCCGCGCGTCCGAACAGCGCGACGAAGCGCCGTTCCTCGAGTGAGCCGTGCGCGACGTGCACCTCGTCGTCGGCGTTGAAGCGGCCGACGCTCTGGATCTTCACGTCGTACTGATCGGACCACACGAACGGCACCGGCGCGAACGGCACCGCGTCCGCGTCCGACGCGAGCAACCGCTCTGCCGCGGCGACACCCTGCTCGGTCGCGTTCGTCCAGTGCTCGAGCCGCATCATCTCGCCGTCGAACAACGGGTTCGGCCAGCGCGCCGCGTCGCCGGCCACGACGACACCGGGCGCGGCGAGGCACGTCTCGTCGCACACCACACCGTTGTCGAGCGTGAGTCCGCTCGACGCCAGCCAGTCGGTCGCGGGCACCACGCCGATGCCGACGACGAGCAGGTCCGCGTCGATCCTCGTGCCGTCGGCGAGCCGCACGCGCTCGACGCGCCCCGCGCCCTCGATCGCCTCGACCGACACGCCGAGTCGCAGGTCGACACCGTGATCCCGATGGAGATCGGCGCACACCCCGCCGATCACCGGTCCCAAACCGCGCACCATCGGCTGCGGGAGCGCCTCGAGGACCGTGACGTCGAGCCCGCGCCCACGGCACGTCGCCGCGACCTCGGCACCGATGAAACCGGCGCCGATGACGACGACCCGCGGTCGACCCTCCAGTCGCGCGCGGATCGCGACCGCGTCGTCGAGGCTGCGCAGCACGAACGCACCGTCGAGCGCGGAGTCGCCGTCGGGAAACGCGTTCGCAGGCAGTCGCCGGGGCTCGGATCCGGTCGCGACGACGAGCCCGTCGAAGTCGACGCGCGTCCCGTCGTCGAGGTCGAGGTGGCGATCAGAGAGGTCGAGCCCGATCGCGCGGCGCCCGAGCCGCCAGTCGAGCGCGAGGTCGTCGACGCCTTGCTTGCGCAGCACGACGTCGTCGACCTCCCACTTCCCCGCGAGCAGCTCCTTCGATAGGGGCGGCCGGTCGTAGGGCAGATGCGGTTCCGCGCCGATCGCGGTGATGCGACCGTCGAAGCCGGCGCGCCGCAACGCCTCCGCCGCGCGCAATCCCGCGAGCGACATGCCGACGATCGCGACCGACCGCACGCGCGCCGCCTCCACCGTGTCCGTCGACTCCGACTCGCTCCGGCTCAGCCCTCGAGCGTGATCGCCTGTTGCGGGCAGATGCGCACCGCTTCCTCGACCTTCGCCCGCAAATCCTCGGGCGGCGCTTCCTGCAGCACGTACAAGAAGTTGTCGTCCCGCACCTCGAAGACCTCCGGCGCCGCGCCCATGCACAGCGCGTTGCTCTTGCACTTGTCGAAGTCGACGACGACCCGCATCGGCTGCCTCCTGGTCGGCCGCCGACACTACCCGCGGCCTTGGCCCCCAACCTGACGCACGCGTCATACTGACGGGCCGTCGTCACCCGGAGCGCGCCCGATGTCCAGCCCGAACCGACCCGCCCGCGACGTCTCCGGGCGTCCGCTCGCGTTGCGCGACGTCGACCTCGACGTGTTCCTGCATCCGAAGTCGGTCGCGGTCGTCGGTGCGTCCGACGCGTCGCGCAAGCCGAACACGTTGATGACCGCGCGCATCAAGGCGTTCGCCGACGCGAACGGCGCGCGCTTCCACCCGGTCACACCGTCGTATCCGGAAGTGCAAGGCGTGCCGACCGTCGCGTCGATCACCGAAGTACCCGGCGAGGTCGATCTCGCGGTGTTGCTGACGGGCGCCGAACGCGTCGTCGACAACTTCGAGGAAGCGGTGGCGAAGAAGGCCAAGTTCGCGGTCATCTTCTCCGCGGGCTTCTCCGAGATCGGACCCGCGGGTGAGGCGCTCGAAGCGCGGCTCGCCGATGCCGCGCACAACGGCGACACGCGGCTGCTCGGCCCGAACACGAACCTCAACGCCTTCTCCGACTTCCGCGCCGATCTCGCCGGTCCCGCGATCGCGCTCGTCACCCAGAGCGGCCACCAGGGCCGGCCGATCTTCCAGGGCCAGGAGCTCGGCATCCGCCTCTCGCACTGGGCGCCGACCGGCAACGAGGTCGACCTCGAGTTCGCCGACTGGGCCCGTTACTTCGCCGACCAACCCGACGTCGGCGTGATCGCCGCGTACATCGAGGGTTTCAAGGACGGCCGGTCGCTCATGCTCGCGGCCGACCACGCGGCGAAGCTGAAGAAGCCGCTCGTGATCGTGAAGGTCGGCAAGACCGAAGCCGGCGCGTCGATGGCGCAGTCGCACACCGGCCACCTCACCGGCTCCGACGCGGTCACGTCGGCGGTGTTCCGCCAGTTCGGTGTGACGCGTGTCGACGGGCTCGACGAGCTGCTCGACGTGTCCGCCGCGTTCGCGCGCACGAAGCCACCGAAGGGCGACGGCGTCTGCGTCTACGCGATCTCCGGCGGCACCGGCGCGCACATGGCCGACATGGCCGCGGCCGCGGGGCTGCGCATGCCGGAGCTCACGAAGAAGACGCAAGCCGCGCTGCACACCGGGCTCATCCCGTCGTACCTGCGCGTGTCGAATCCGGTCGACTGCGGCGGCCCGCCGGTGATGACGTCGGCGGGTCGCAAGATCATCGACGCGATCCTCGCCGACAAGAACGTCGACATCCTGATCGTGCCGATCACGGGCGCGCTCGA
The DNA here is from genome assembly GCA_036271555.1 of Acidimicrobiia bacterium. NCBI lineage: Bacteria > Bacillati > Actinomycetota > Acidimicrobiia > Acidimicrobiia bacterium. The sequence goes on along the minus strand of DATBAK010000033.1, from coordinate 3,404 downwards.
GACGATGAGCGCGCCGATGGTGCGCGATCTCGTCGCCGCGTCGGACACGACCGACAAGCCGATCTTCGTCGTGTGGGGCTCGCCGGTCGGTACGGAGCCCGCGTACGTCGACGGGCTGTTGCAGAGCCGCCTGCCGGTGTTCCGCACGTTCGCGAACTGCGTGCGCGCCGTGCGCGCCTATCTCGACTACTGGGACTTCGTCGCGCACTACGACTCTCCGTTCGACGACGCGCCCGCGAAGCCGCTGCCCGCGGCGAAGAAGGCGCGCGCGGTGCTCGCCGGCGCGGCGCCCGGCGAAGCGCTCTCCGAGCACGCGAGCAAGCAGGTGCTGCGCGCCTACGGCATCAAGACCACGAACGACGTGCTGTGCGCGTCGGCGGCCGCCGCGGTGAAGGCCGCGAAGGAGATCGGATTCCCGGTCGTGATGAAGGTCTCGTCGCCGGACATCCTGCACAAGAGCGACGCGGGCGTGGTGAAGGTCGGGGTCGGTTCGCCGAAGGAAGTACGCGCCGCATACGACGACCTGCTCGCGAAGGCGAAGAAGGCGAACCGGAAGGCGCGCGTCGAAGGTGTGATCGTCGCCGAGATGGTGAGCGGCGGCGTCGAGACGCTCGTCGGTGTGTCGCAGGATCCGCTGTTCGGTCCGGTCGTCACCGTCGGCCTCGGCGGCATCTTCGTCGAGGTGCTCGGCGACGTGAGCTTCCGCGTGCCACCGTTCCATCGCGACGAGGCGCAACGCATGGTCGACGAGCTCGCCGGTGCCGCGGTCCTGCGCGGCGTGCGCGGCGCGAAGCCGGTCGACGAAGGCGCGCTCGTCGACACGATCATGAAGGTGCAGCGACTCGCGCTCGATCTCGCCGACGACGTCGCCGAGATCGACGTGAATCCGCTCGTCGTCCGTCCGCGCGGCGCCGTCGCGCTCGATGCACTGGTGGTGCGCAAGTGAGTGACTCCCCTCCCGACGTCGAGAAGGAGCTCGTCGCGAAGCTCGAAGACGGCGTGCTCTGGTTGACGATCAACCGCGCCGACGCGGGGAACGCGATCCCGTACTACGTGCGCGACCGGTTGATCGAGCACTTCGTCGACGCCCACGCGAACCTCGCGGTGCGCTGCGTCGTGATCACCGCCGCCGGGGAGCGGCACTTCTGCACCGGCGCCGACCTGCGCACGCGGCCGCCCGCGCCGACCAAGCTCGAGGGCCAGCCCGACATGGTCGCGGGCAGCGCGGTGCACATCATGCGCACGGGCTTCCAGCGGTTGATGGAGTCGATCCAGGATTGTCAGAAGCCGGTGATCTGCGCGCTCAACGGCACCGCCGCCGGCGGCGGCGTGATGCTCGCGCTGGCCTCCGACCTCGTCGTCGCGGCCGACACCGCACGCATCATCCACGTGTTCGTGCGGCGCGGCCTCATCCCCGACGGCGGCGTCGCGTACCTGCTCCCGCGGCTCGTCGGCCTACACAAGGCCAAGGAGCTCGCGTTCTTCGGCGACGACCTCAACATGGAGGACGCGGAGAAGCTCGGCATCGTGAACAAGGTGGTTCCGCCCGCCGAGCTCCAGGCGACCGCGCTCGAGTGGGCGACGCGGCTCGCGCACGGACCGACGAAGGCGATCGGCTGGACGAAGCAACTGCTGAACGAGACGCTCGACGTCGACCGGCGCACGCTGCTCGTCACCGAGGCGATGATCGTCGAGATGAACGCGCACACGCTCGACGGCAAGGAAGGCGTCGCGTCGTTCATGGAGCGTCGCCCGCCCGACTTCAAGGGTTGGTAGTCGCACGATGACGATCAAGGGCCAGACCGCGGTCGTCGGCATCGGCCAGACCGCGTACGGCAAGGGCCTGCCCGACACCGAGCTGTCGCTCGCGTGCCAGGCGATCTCGGCCGCGCTCGACGACGCGGGCATCGCACCATCGGAGGTCGACGGCCTCGCCTCGTACACGATGGAGCTGAACCGCGAGGTCGACGTCGCGCGCAACGTCGGGCTCGGCGACATCACGTTCTTCACCCAGGTCGGCTACGGCGGCGGCGCGGGTTGCGGCACCGTCGGTCAAGCCGCGATGGCGATCGTCACCGGTCAGTGCAACGTCGCGGTCGCCTGGCGCGCGCGCAAGCGGTCGCAGGCCGGCAGCCGCCCGTGGGCGCAGGTCGCGGCGCGCCTCTCCGACAGCAACCAGTGGAGCCGGCCGTGGGGCATGCTCCGACCGGTCGACGAGATCGCGATGCTCACCCGTCGTTACATGCACGAGTACGGCGCGACGCGCGACCACCTCGCGAACGTCGCGATCGCCTTCCGCAAGCACGCGGCGCGCAACCCGATCTCGACGATGGGTCACAAGCCCATGACGCGCGAGTCGTACATGAACGAGCCGTGGATCTCCGAGCCATTGTGCCGTCCCGACAACTGTCTCGAGACCGACGGCGCGCTCGCGGTCGTGATCGTGTCGGCCGAGCGGGCGCGTGATCTGAAGCAGAAGCCCGCGTACATCCACTCGTTCGCGCAAGGGCTGCCGCCGCAGCACCAGACGATGACGAACTTCTTCTGCGACGACCCACTGCGCGGTCCCGCGTGGACGGCGGCGCACCGGTTGTGGGGCAACGCCGACCTCGGCCCGGAAGACGTGAAGGTCGCGCAACTCTACGACGCGTTCAGCCCGCTCATCCCGCTCTCACTCGAGGGCTACGGCTTCTGCGCGCGCGGCGAAGGCGGTCCCTTCACCGACGACGGCGCGCTCGAGTGGCCCAACGGGCGGCTGCCCACGAACACGTCGGGTGGCGGCATGTCGGAGGCGTACGTGCACGGTTTCAACCTTTTGCTCGAAGGCGTGCGCCAGATCCGCGGTACGTCGACGAGCCAGGTCGAGGGTGTCGACGTCTCGCTCGTCACCAGCGGCGAGGGCGTGCCCACGAGCGCCGTCCTCTTCACGGATCGGCCGTAAACACAGTGGAATCCGGCTTCCTCCTTCCCGATACCGAAGAGCCGACCGCGGCCGAGTTCTGGGCCGGTTGCGCGCGCGGCGAGCTGCTCGTGCAGGCGTGCGCGTCGTGCGGCGCGCGCCGCATGCCACCGCGGCCGATGTGCCCGGTGTGTCGGTCGACCGCCGTGCGCTGGGAACCGACGTCGGGTCGCGGCACCGTGTGGTCGTTCATCGTTCCGCATCCGCCGCTGTTGCCGGCGTACTCGAAGGTCGCGCCGTACAACGTCATCGTCGTCGCGCTCGACGAAGACCCGACGATCCGGTTCGTCGGCAACCTCCTCGCGACACCCGAAGGCGCGATCAACGAGATCGATCCGAACACGATTCGCATCGGCGAACCGGTTCGCGTCGTGTTCCAGCCCGTCGACGACGTCTCGTTGCCGCGCTGGGTTCGCGCCTGACAACACGCGCGCGTCGCGCAAGT
>DATBAK010000032.1 GCA_036271555.1 Acidimicrobiia bacterium | reverse complement strand
GGCGTGCCGCACTCGCGGCACGCCACGGCCACGATCTCCGGGACGCCGACGTCCGCGCGCCCGCGAACCTCGCGACCGCGTGCGCGAGCACGGGTTGGGAGCTGCTCGACTTCGATGACGGAGACGACGTGTACCTCGCGGTGGCGCGGCGCGATGCGTGAGTATCAGGCCACCGGCCTGGAGCATCTCGCGTTGGTCACGGAGTTGCTCCACGCCGCGCGTCTCGCGAACCCGACGGGTGGCGACTGGGAAGCCGCCGACCTGCAATGGTCGTGGCGGCGGGATCAGCATCCCGATCCGCGCGCGTCGACGTTCTGGCTCGACGACGACCGCCCGGCCGCGGCGATCGTGTTCACCGACTGGGGCGACAACTTCGGCTGCCAGGTGCTCGACGCGCGCCACGACTCCGCGTCGGCGCTGCGGATCGCGGGTACGCGGTTCACCGAGTTGCTCGACACCTTCGCGAGCAAACCCACGGAGATGGAGATCCGTGGCGACGACCGTGCGTTGATCGACGCGGCGAGCGCGGCGGGCTTCGTCGCAACCGACGAGGTCCACGTCGGCACGATGATGCCCGCGAGCGCGCGGGCGCCGATGACCGCGTTGCCCGACGGATTCGTCGTCTCGTCGTACGCGGAACGCGCCGACCGTCCGCACCACATGGTCGCGCGCAGCGGCGAGCATGTCGCGGCGCGCCTGGGTGAGTGCGCGGTGTACCGACCCGACCTCGACCTCTGCATCGTCGAGACCGCGACCGACGCGGTCGCCGCGTACGGCCTGTTCTGGGCCGACACCGTGACCGGCGTCGGACTGGTAGAGCCGATGCGCACGGAGGACGCGTTCCAGGGCCGCGGGCTGGCGTCGGCCGTGCTGCGCGCCGGCCTCGACCGGCTCGCGGAAGCGGGCTGCTCGACCCTGAAGATCTACTTCGTCAAAGGCAACGAACCGGCCCGCCGCGCCTACCTGGGTGCGGGTTTCGTGCCGCAGTTCGAGAGCCGCACCTACCGCCGCGCCGCCGGCTGAGCGGGCACGACGCGCGTCTATCCGAGCGCGAGGTCGTCGAGCTCGTGGAACGCGACGCCGGTCAGCTGAACGTTCAGCACCGCGCCGAGCAGCACGACGTACACCGCGAGGTACGTGCCGATCATCGCGATCACTGCGCCCGCGAGCGCGCCGTACACGGCCGTGAAGTGCTTCGAGAAGTGCAGGTAGACGGCGAAGCCGCTGGCGACGAGCGCGAGCCCACACCCCGACGCGATCGCGCCCGGCAACACCGCGGCCGCGCCGACGGTCCGCGCGATCGAGAACCGGTACAGACCCGCGATCGCGACGACCATGAAGGCGAGCAGTGCGGGGATGCCTGCGATCGCGACGACGGCCGCGGGCACGTGCGCGACCACGCCGGAGAGTCCGGCCGACAGCAGCGCGAGGAGCCCGAGCGCGACGACCGTGGCGAACGCGCCGACGAACGCGCGGCCGCGCGCGTCGAGGTAGCGATCGGGTCGCAGGCCGTACGCGGTGCGGATGGCGCGGTCGAGGTTGTAGATGCCCGCCGACGCGCTCCAGAGCGCGAGCAGGAGCGACACGACGAGTCCGGTCGAGAGGCCGGCGTGGTCGGCCGCGGCGACGTGTTGCAACTGGGTCGTCACCGTCGCGCCCAGCGATGCCGGCCCCTGGTGCGCGAGCCCCGCAAGATCCTTCGCGACGTCGGCGGGACTCACGACGAGGCCGAAGATGCTGATCGCCGCGATCGCGGTCGGGAACGCCGAGATGATCAGCCAGAACGCCGCGCCCGACGCCGCGAGCCCGACCTGTTCCTGCCCTTGCTCCTTCATCACCGAGCGCAGCAGCCGGAAGCCCAACGCGGCGCGCTCGTGCCGCGCGAGCACTGCGTCGGCGCGCGAATCCAGCTCGCGCTCCGCGTCGCGAACCTCGCCTTCGACCTGCTCGAGCTCCGTCTCCGCTCGGCGCGGGCCGTCGCTCACGCGATCGGTTCCGGCTCCGGGCTCGAGACCGCGGCTAGGTCGTGGCCGGGACGGCGTACCAGGTGCCGTAGCCGCCGTTGACGTTCGCCAAGGTGCCCGGCTTCTTCACGGTGTTGAACCCGCCGACGTGCTTGACGCCGTGGTAGGTCCAGAGCCCCTTGTCGAAGATCATCGTGAGGTTCTTGCCGTCGAGCGACCACGTGATCGTGTCGTTGAAGTGATCCGTGCCGGTGTGGTTCTTGTAGAGGGTGAGGGAGAACGACTGGAGCCGCGGCTTCTTGTTGTAGCTGCCGTACACGACGTACTGACCCTGCACCGCGAGGGGCTTGGTCGTCGCGGCGGCAACGGGTCCGGCCATGCCGGCAACGGCCGCCAACGCCAGCGGGCCGATCAGCCACGCAGACAGTCGTCTCATCGTGCCCCTCCCCAGAGGTCCCCCGCCGGGACTCACGTACCGTAGTCAACACCACACGGAGCGTCAACGATCCGACGACGGCCGGCGCGCCCACGCCTGCGGGCATCTTGACACACGGGGCAAGGTTCGCGGCCGGTCTTCAGGCGGTGGCGGCGAGCGCCGAGGCCAGCGCGCCGACGTCGGCGAGGCTGCGCAGCAGGTCGTTCAGATGGGTGCACGTCGAGATGCCGGTGAACTCGCGCCGGACCCGGGCGCGCAGGTCGGTGACGGTGAGTCCGGCCAGACGCCGCGCGCTGGCCGCCGCCTCGGGGCACTCGATGTAGGGGAGCACTCGGGGGCGCGCCTCGGCGGCGACGACGGTGAGCGTGTGCGGGTCGACGGTCGCGGTGCACGAGTATTCGTGCACGATCGTCTCGATCCCGTCGGCACCGAGGTAGCTGTCGCGGAACATCGCGTCGACGTGGAGCGCGCCGTCTTCCTCGTCGCGCCGCACGTCGACGCGGCGCCGTCGCCGCATCCCGTGTGTCGGCAGCGGATCGTGCTCGTGCCACGCGAGCGGGTCGTCGATGCGCGCGAGCTCGGGCGCCGCGGGACCGATCGTCATCGGCACGGAACCCTTGTCGGACAGGACGAGCATGAGGGTGCCGCCCGCCCGCCAGCCCGCGCACTGGTCGGTGTTGTACGAGTAGGCCTCGACCGGCATGCGACCGATCTGGTTCGTGCGTTGCATCGCGTAACCCGACACGAGCGCGGCGACCGGTAGGTCGTCGAGCAAGAGGTAGAGCGGTGTGGCGCGGGCGCGCTCGTCGGGCGCGACCGCGTCGACGCGGCCACGGAAGCCGCCGCCGACGGGCGCGCCGAGCAGCTCGTCGGCGCGCGGGAGCGCGGGGGTCGTGTCGATCGCGATCAGCGCGCGCGTCACGTCGGCGCGGACGTCGACGCGTGCTTCGGCGACCGCGTGTGCTTCGCTCGCGGTGGTGACGAGGTCGCGGGCGCGGCCGCGCAGCACGAGGTCGCCGGTCCAGCCGTCGGGCCGGAGCATGTCGATCGTGCTCGTGCGTCGGATCGAACCGTCCGCGCGCGGCGGCGTCTCGGTCGCGGGATCACGCGGGCCGACGACGGACCGGTCGGTGATCGGTTGCGCGTGCTCGGCCGTGGCCACGGCCGCAGCTTGCCAGACCCTGCGGGCCGTTCGATTGGCACGAATCGCACGATTCGGCGAGGGGCTGTGATGACCGACGCTGCCGAGCCCGCGATCGGCGAGCTGATGTACGGCCCGGTCCACGTGCTGCGCGACCCGAGTGGCAACCAACTCGGCCTGCTCCAGGCCGACCGCCCGAACTCGCTCGTGACCGCCTACGCCGACCCCACGCGCGCCAACGCAGTCCGCCCGATCCAATCCCAGCCGATCCGAGCTGACCGGTCGTGATCGTGCCACTCGCTTCGCTCGCCGGCACCGACGCCTCAATGGCCACGTCGAGCGGCCGCAGAGCGACACGCTCGTGCCCGCCCGCCCAACTGATCGAGTCCCGTCCAACTGATCGAGCGAGGTGACGCGGCGCGTCACTTTTCTCGATCAGATCGAAGCGGCCCTCAGCCGCCGCCGAGCACTCGGAGTGACAGCCAGAGGGCGGCGGTCGCGGCAACGACGGCGAGCGGGGTCGTCAGCGCCGCGGCCGTGAAGAACGCGCGGCGCCGCGGCTCGGCGTCGGCGGCGCGGACCGTCTTGCGCCAGAGCAGGGTCGCGAGCGATCCCGTATAGGTGAGGTTCGGGCCGACGTTGAGCCCGACGAGCGCGGCGAGCAGGGGCGCGGCCGCACCGGACGGGATCGCGCCGAGCAGCACGAGCGTCGCCGGCAGGTTGTTCACGATGTTCGCGAGCACGGCCGCGACCAGTGCGACGCCGATCAGTGGCGCGAGTCCGTTGCCCGACGGCAATACGTCGCCGACGATTCTCGACAGTCCGTGGCGGCTCGCGGCCGTCACGACGACGCCGAGCGCGCCGACGAACACGACGAAGCCTGGCGCCGCCGCGCGCACCAGCGCGCCGACACCGGTCCGACGGTGAGCGACGGCCGCCGTGCCGAACAGCACCGCGCCGACCGCGGCGATCACCGACGGTGCGACGTGCACGAGCGAGCCCGCGAAGAAGGCGACGAGCAGCACACCGAGCCCGCACGCGACCGCGCGCCCGAAGCCGTCGAGCTCGACCGGTGCGTCGGCGCGCAACTCCGTCGATCCGCCGGCGACGACGCGCCCGCCCCGCGGGCCCCCGGCGCGCACGACGGCAACCGCCGTGATCACCCCGACCGCGACTGCGAGCGGAAACGCCATCCGCACCGCGAAGCCTGCGAACGTGAGACCGGTCAGCGGGAAGACGATCAGGTTCGTGAGGTTCGACACGGGTAGCAGCAGCGAGCCGCCGTTCGCGAGTTGCGTCGTCGTGAGGAGGGGAGTCTCGAGATCGGCGTGCCGGGCGCGCGCCACTCGGAGCACGACCGGCGTCAGCAGGACGGCGGTCGCGTCGAGGCTCAACACCGTCGTCGTGACGGTCGCGGCGACGGCGACGACGAGCACGAGCCGGCGCGCCGAGCCGCCCGATCGGCGCGCCAAGATCGCGCCCGCGGCGTCGAACACGCCGGCGACCGACGCGACCTCGGCGATCACGAAGATCGCGGCGAGGAACACGAGCGTCGGCGCGAGGAAGCGGAGCTCGTGGCGCACGGCGGCCCACGGGGCAAGGCGCGCGACGACGACGATCACGGCCGCGGGCAGCGCGACGACGACCTCCGGCAGCCCGCGCGGTCGCAGCGTCACGAACGCGATCAGGGCCGCGAGGAGGAGAAAGCTCACCGCGCCGGCCACGGCCCTTTCCTTACCCGCGCCGCTTGGCCACCCGCCCGTTCTGGTGGGGACCTGAGGAGAGGGTCGCATCTGATCGAGAAAGGTGACCGCTAACGTCGTCCGACCCGATCAGATCGGCGCAGATCGGCACAGCACCGGTCAGAAGGAGCGAGCGTGGTCACGCGGCGGCCACCGACACGAGCCTGGGGCGATCGCGCCCGACTCGTCGCCGGAGTAACGGCGGGACGACTCGCGGGGCTCGCCTCGCGAGCGACCGGCCGGGGCGAGGGCTGGGTCATCAGCGGGAAGACCTGCCTCACCGTCGCGCCCGACGCGGCCCGCCTCCTCGCCGCCGGTCGCACGACCGCGCTCGTCAGCGGCACGAACGGCAAGACGACGACGACCGCGATGCTCGCGGCCGCGCTCGCGACGCGCGGCGAGGTCGCGAGCAACCGCTCGGGTGCGAACGTCACCGAAGGCATCGTCGCCGCACTGCTCGAGCAGCGCACCGCGTCGATCGCCGCGATCGAGGTCGACGAGCGCTTCATCCCCTGGGCCTTCGACACGCTCGCACCCAAGGCCGTTGCCTTCCTCAACCTGTCGCGCGACCAGCTGAGCCGGCTCAACGAGACGCGCATGATCTCGGGGCGCTGGCGCGAGTGTGTCGCCGACCATCCCGAGATCACGGTTGTCGCGAACGTCGACGATCCGCTCATCGTGTGGGCGGCGCTGCCGGCGACGAACGTGCGGTGGGTCGGCGCCGGTCAGCGCTGGACCGACGACGCGCTCGCGTGCCCGGCATGCAGCTCGGTGATCGACTTCGACGCGCAGGGCTGGCACTGCACCGGATGCGACTTCGCGCGCCCGACACCGAACTACGCGCTCGTGCACGACCGGCTCGTGCTGCCCGACGGTACGGAGCTCGCGGTCGAGCCGTCGCTGCCCGGCGACGTGAACCGCGGCAACGTCGCGATGGCGGCGGCCACCGCCGCGGTGCTCGGTGTCGCGCCCGCGGACGCGGTGCGCGGAGCCGTCGGTGTGCAAGGTGTCGCGGGCCGCTACCGCACGGTGCGGGTGGGCAACGCGCAGGTCCGTTTGCTGCTCGCGAAGAACCCCGCGAGCTGGCGGGAGACGCTTCGCTTCATCCCGCCGCCGCCCGAGCCCGTGGTGCTCGTGCTCAACGCGCGCGACCCCGACGGTCACGATCCGTCGTGGATCTACGACGTGCCGTTCGAGACGCTGGGGGAGCGGCCGGTGATCTGCACCGGTGACCGCGCCTCCGACTTGTCGGTGCGGCTCGCGTACGCGGGCATCGAGCACGAGTGGCGACCCAATGTCGACGAGGTGATGGACCGCCTCGAGTTCCCGATCGTCGACGTCATCGCGAACTACAGCGCGTTCCAGGACCTGCGGAAGCGGTTCGGCAATGTCGTCTGAGATCACGATCGCGCTCGTGCGGCCGGCGATGCTCGGCACCTACGGCGACCGCGGGAACGCGACCGTGTTGGAGATGCGACTGCGCAAGCGCGGCATCGGTGCGCGTGTGCTCGAGCTCGACCGCGACCCCGTGCCCGCCGACGCCGACATCTATCTGCTCGGTGGTGGCGAGGACGGCGCGCAGGCCGCGGTCGCGGGCGACGCGCAGCTGCGCACCGCGATCGGCACCGCGGTGCAGCGCAACGCGGTCGTGCTCGGTGTGTGCGCGGGTTTCCAGTTGCTCGGCCAGACGTTCGAGACCGCGGAAGGTCGCGCGGTCGACGGACTCGGCGTGCTCGACTGCACGAGCGCGCGCCGCGACGGGCCGCGTGCGGTCGGCGAGGTGTTCGCGCTGCCGCGTGCCGAGCTCAACCTGCCGACGCTCACCGGCTTCGAGAACCACGGCGGCGGCACGTGGCTGTCGGAGAGCCTGCAGCCGCTCGCCCGCCTCGACCTCGGCGTCGGCAACGGCGACGGTTCCGGCACCGAAGGCGCGATCGCGGGCCGCGTCATCGGCACCTATCTCCACGGTCCGGTGCTCGCGCGCAACCCCGCACTCGCCGACTTGCTGCTCGGCTGGGCGGTCGGCCGCACGCTCGAGCCGCTCGCGATGCCCGCGGTCGACCGGCTGCGCGCGGAACGGCTGGCGCAAGGGCGCGGCAGCCGCATGCGGGTTTGACCGACGCGCGATGAGTGCCGCGCACGCGCCCGCTCCGCCCGAGCTCGCCGCCGTCGACCTCACCGATCTCGACCTCTTCGCGAACGGCTTCCCGCACCACGTGTTCGCGGTGCACCGCGCGTTCGCGCCCGTCTACTGGCACGAGCCGACTGCGCACACCCCCGACGAAGAAGGCTTCTGGTCGGTCTCGACGCACGAGGAGACGCTCGCGGTGATGCGCGACGCGCGTACGTACTCGTCGGAGACCGGTGGTGCGCGGCCCTACGGCGGCACGATCCTCCCGGACTCACCGATCGCGGGGAAGGTCCTCAACATGATGGACGACCCGCGCCATCAGCGCGTGCGCGCGCTCGTGAGCCGCGGGCTCACGCCCCGCACGATCGGACGACTCGAAGCCGATCTGCGCGCGCGGACGCACGTGCTCCTCGATCGCTTCGCGGCGACCGGCGGTGGCGACTTCGTCGCGAGTGTCGCGGGCGAGCTGCCGATGCAGGCGATCTGCCTCCTGCTCGGTGTGCCCGAAGGCGATCGCCACCAGCTGTTCGAGTGGATCGAGACGGTCTTCGACTTCCGTGAGGGCGACGCGTTCGCGAGCACCGATCGCGTCGCGCAATCCGGGCTGCGCATGTTCGAGTACGGCGCGCGGCTGATCGCGCGCAAGCGCGCGGAGCCGGCCGACGACATGCTCTCCGTCGTCGTCCATGCGACGCTGCCCGACATGGATCCGCCGTCGCTCACCGACGACGAGCTCCACCTCTTCTTCAGCCTGCTATTCGCGGCGGGCGCCGACACGACGCGCAACGCGGTCGCGGGCGGCCTGCTCGCGCTCGTGCAGCATCCCGCGCAGCTCGCGGCGGTGCGCTCCACTGCGATCCCGATCGAGACCGCGACCGACGAGATCGTGCGCTGGACGAGCCCGGCCGCGTACAACCGCCGAACCGCGACGGTCGACACCGTGCTCGGCGGTCAGGAGATCGAGGCGGGCGACAAGGTCGTGTTCTGGGAAGCGTCGGCGAACCGCGACGAGAGGGTCTTCGAACGCGCGATGCAGTTCGACGCCGCGCGCGACCCGAACCCGCACCTCGGCTTCGGACACGGCATCCACCACTGTCTCGGCGCGAGCCTCGCCCGGCTCGAGTTGCGCGTCGTCCTCGGCGAGGTGCTCGCGCGCTTCGACCGCATCGAGCTCACCGGCGCGCCCGAGTGGACGCGCAGCAACAAGCACACCGGAATCAGGAAGCTACCGGTCGAAGTGGCGTAGTACCTCGGCACTAACCTCCGCGCCGCATGGAATTCGGACTCTTCAACAGCCTGTACGTGCCGCATCACCTGAGCGACGGCAATCCCGGTGCCGAGCACGAGCGTCTGCTCGACGAGGTCGCGATCGTCGAGGCTGCGGATCGCAGCGGCTTCAAGTACACGTGGGTGACCGAGCACCACTTCCTCACGGAGTACTCGCACCTGTCGGCGAACGAGGTGTTCCTCGGTTATCTCGCGTCGAGTACGGAGCGCATCCACATCGGGTCGGGCATCTTCAACGTCACGCCGCCGGTGAACCACCCGGCGCGCGTGGCGGAGCGTGTCGCGATGCTCGATCATCTGAGCCACGGCCGTTTCGAGATGGGTATGGGTCGCGGCTCGTCGACCACGGAGCAGGCCGGGTTCGGGATCGACGATCCGGATCTGACGAAGGAGATGTTCGACGAGGTCGTCGGGCAGTTCCGTCACATGTGGGCCGACGGTGAGTACGAGTACGACGGCCGGTTCTTCTCGATGCCGAAGCGGAACGTGTTGCCGAAGCCGTACACGAAGCCGCATCCGCCGATGTGGGTGGCCGCGGGTTCGCCGAGCACGTTCGAGAAGGCCGCGAAGATGGGGCTCGGCGTGTTGTGCTTCACGATGGCGGGGCCGGACGCGTTGAAGCCGCTGATCGACTCGTACAAAGAGGCGATCAAGGACGCGGATCCCGTCGGCGGCTACGTGAACGACAACGTGATGGTCACCACGCAGTTGCTGTGCCTCGAAGACCGTGAGCGCGTGCTCGACATCGGGCCGACGCTCTCGATGAGCTACCAGAACAGCCTGTTGTTCCGGTATCTCGACACGTTCCCGCGGCCCGACGGCATTCCCGAGTGGCCGGCGCTGATTCCCGAACCGACGCGCGACGACATCGCGTCTCGCATCGGCATCGCCGGCTCGATGTACGGCACACCCGAGGATGTGATCCCGTCGGTGCAGGCGTTCCAGGACGCGGGTGCCGATCAGGTCGCCTTCGGTTTGCTGTCGAGCACGATGCCGCGCGACGTCGCGGTCGAGACGATCGAGCTCTTCGGTCGCGATGTGCTGCCGCAGTTCGACAAGGACCCGGTGCACCGCACGACGCGCCAGCGCGAGGCGCAGGTCGCCGCGGGCGCGTGAGCGCCGCCTGATGGCCTGGCGTCGCAACCGGCGCGCGGTCCAGGACGTGCCGCCCGACTGGACCGTTGCGCACGGGCTCGACAACATCACGGGCCGGCCGATCGTGATCCGGATCAACCGCGTGTACGCCGACGTGTCGAACCGGCAGTCGTTCTCGATCCGGATCGAGTGCACGATCGACCTCGCCGATCCGCGCGCCGACGGGTTGCCGACCGAGGAATCGCTCGCCGCCCTGGGCGCCACCGATGATCGACTGGTGACGACGCTGGCGCGCGAGGCCGTGCTCGCCGCGGTCATCACGGGCAACGCGCGGCACCAGCTCGTGTTCTATTCGCGCGTCCGCACCGCGTTCAACGCCGACGGCGTGACGACCACGCGTATCGGCGACCACGACGTCCGCTTCAACGTCGAGAGCGACCGTGAATGGTCGGAGTTCGACCGGCTGCTCGCGGCGGTTCAGGGCGCGCCCCGCCCGTCGACGGCGAAGGTGGAGCTCGCACCCGACGCCGAGTCGCACGACGTCGGCGCCGCCGACCGCGCGATTCTCGACCAGCTCACCCGGCGCGGCGCCGATCTGTCGACCCCCCGCACCGTGCACCACTACCTGTTCTTCGGGTCCGAGGCGGCCCGGCGTGACGCCGCCGCGCACGTCGCCGCGTCGGGATGGGACGTCGAGCAGCGCCCAGCCCCCGCCGACGACCCCGATCGCCGGCTGGTCGTGGCGACGCGGCACGACGTCGTGCTCGATCATGAGGCCGTCGTCGTCGCCCGCGCGTTCTTCGACGTTACGGCCGCGCGTTTCGGCGGCGAGTACGACGGCTGGGATACGCCGGCCTGACGCGGCACGGCGCGGCGCGTGTGCCGTGCGCGCCGGGTCAGGCGTCGAAGGTCAGCACGCCGCGCGCGAGCTCGCCGGCGTGGAGGCGGTCGACGATGGTGCCGAAGTCCTCCAGCGGCGCGGTCGCGGAGACGAGCTCGTCGAGCATGAGCCGGCCGTCGAGATAGAGCGACGCGATCATCGGGAAGTCGCGGTGCGGCCGGGCCGAGCCGTAGCGGTTGCCGATCACGCCCCGGTCGATCTGCGTGAGCCGGGTGATCACCGCCGACACCTGTGCGCCGGGTGGCGGCACACCGATCGCGACCGCGGTGCCGCCCCAGTCGAGCGTCTCGATCGCGGCTTCGAGCACCTTCGGGATGCCGGTGCACTCGAACGCCCAGTCGACGCCGCCGGCGAAGTGGATGCCGGGCGCCGGGAACATCGCCCGCACCTGCTCGACGCCGTCGTCGCCCGCGAGCACGAAGTCGGTCGCGCCGAACTGCCGTGCCAGCACTTCCTTCGCGGGGTTGGCGTCGATGGCGACGATGCGCGCGGCGCCGACGAGGCGAAGCGCCTGCACGACGTTGAGCCCGACCCCGCCGATGCCGAAGACCGCGGCGGTCTCACCCGTCTGCACGCGCGCTCGGTTCAGGACCGCGCCGACGCCGGTGATCACGCCGCACGCGATGAGGCACGCGGAGGTCAGCGGCACGTCCTTGCTGATCGGCACCGCCTGCACCGCCTCGACGACGATGCGCTCGGCGAACGACGACGTCGCCGCGAAGTTGTAGGCGGGCTCGCCGCGGAAGGTGAAGGGCCGGTCGATGTTGCCGATCGACGAGCGGCAGCGGGTCGGGCGGCCGGCCGCGCAGGCCGCGCAGCGCCCGCAGTTGGCGAGGGTCGAGACGACCACGTGGTCGCCGGGCGCGACGCCCTTCACCGTGGCGCCGACCTCCTCGACGACGCCCGCCCCCTCGTGCCCGCAGACGACGGGGGTCGGGAAGGGGATCGTGCCGTCGAGGACCGAGAGGTCGCTGTGGCAGACGCCCGCGGCGACCAGCCGGATGGCGACCTCGGTCGGCCCGGGCCGGCGCACTTCGAGCTCGTCGGTGACGACGACCTCGCCGCCTCCGAGATGGACGATTCCTCGCATGCGGTGATTCTGGTCGAGCGCGCCGGCGCGGGCGGAAGGGAGCTCCGACCGTCAGCGGTGAGCGAAGCGAGCAAGCGCCTCGCCGGCTCCCATCCCGCGTCGAGGAGTGGCGAGCGCCCGCGACCAGATGGTTGTGGTCACGGTCTGTAACCGAGTGACCGCATTCTGTATCATGACGGGTCTGGGGCAGCCCCGCAGGGGGCGGCATCCGCCGGTGGCCACGGAGGGCCGGCGGCGGTAGAGGAGAGGGTGCGATGCGCGGCGCGGTCCGGCCGAGAGTGCTCGCCGTGGCCGCGGCCGCCGCCGTGTGCCTCGTCGCGCTCGGCGGCATCGCGACCGTTGCGGTCTGGGGATTCCGTCACGGTGACGACCAGTCGTCCACGACCGTCGGCGGTTGGCTCGCGCTCGTGTGGATCGGCGTGGCGGTCGCCGTGGTGCTCGTCGTGGTGGTCGCGCTCGCGGTCGTCCGCGCGCTGCGGCGCCCGCTCATCGACCTGTCCCGCCAGGCCAACCAGCTGCAGATCGAGCGCATCCCCGCGGCGTTGCGCGAGATCGAGTCCGGCGGCGAGCCCGCGCCCCGGCCCGGGTTCACCGCGCCGCCCGAGCTCGAAGGCGTCGCCGGTGCGCTCGAGAACCTCGAGCGGTTCGTCCACTACCACGCCAAGCGCGCGCAGCGGGCCGATCGCGACCTGGGCCGGCTCCTGACCGGCGCGGCCGATCGCGTCGGCGCACGCGCGCGCCTCGCGGAAGGCATCGACTTCGACGCACCCGCGCTCGCGGCCGGGCTGCACCGCGACGAAGACGCGCTGCGTGCACTCGTACCCGACAGCGACGCGGACGCGGACGCGGCCGCCGGTCTCGATGCCGAGACGGTCGCCGCCCCGGGTCCGTCGGTGACCGACACCGTCACCATGGCGGCGCGCACCACGCTGCGACCCGCGTCCGTCGGCATCGAGAAGCTCGAGCCCGCGCTCGTCGATGTCGGCGCGGGCGAAGCCGTTGTCGTCGTGCTCGGCGAGGTGCTCGACGTCGCGCTCGCGATCGACGGTGACCTCGTGGTCTCGGGTTCGGTGCAGCCCGAGGGCTACCACTTCGTGATCGACGCGCCGATCGGCGATCAGGTCGCGGAGCTGACCGCGATCGCCGAGTCGCTGCGTGAGCGTGAGCCCGTCGACCTTCCGTTCGGGCTGCGCGTCGCGGTGCAGGCCGGGCGCCGGGCGCGGCTGCTCGTGTGGGTCACCGTCGGCGCGAACGCGGCGCAGTGGCACGTGCTCGTGCCGCCGGACTCGTTCGTCGCGGTGCCGGTCGCGCCGGAACCCGCGCCCGAGCCCGCACCGGTCGTCGTGCCGGAGCCCGTCGTCGTGCCGGAGCCGGTCGTCGCGCCGCAACTCGTCGTCGTGCCGCAGCAGGTCGTGGAGTCGGAACCCGTCGTCGAACCAGAACCGGTCGAGCCGATCGTCTCGCCGCCGAGGCCGGCGCCGCAGCCCGCGGCGGCGCTCGACGACGCGGCGCGGCTCGCGGCCGATCGCCGGCTCGGTGAGGCGCTCACGAAGCTGTTCGCGCGGCTGGAGGTCGCGCTCGAGCGCGGCGAACCGAGCGGGGTTCTCGACGAGGACGAGCGCGTCGCGCTGCTGGTCGACGGCACCCGACTCGTCGGTGAGCTCCAGCAGGCGGGGCTGTGCTCGTCGCGGGCGTTGCGCGCGTTGCTGCGCGCCATCGATGTCGCCGTCGGCGCCGACCGCACGACGCCCTTGACCGGCAGCGCCCGCTCTGCCGCGATCCTGCCGCGCGAGATCCTCACCGAGATCCACGCGCGCATCGAGCAGAACGGCGACCGCGCCTGAGCGAACGGGCGGAGCGAGCGGAGCGACCACGATCGCTCCCATTCCGTGTCGCGGAGGGCGAGCATGCGAGCCCGACCATGAAGGTGGACAGCGTGGCGGCCCTCCCGTAAAATGAAACACGTTCTAATTCCGTAGATCGGCCGTCGACGGGGGAGCAGGCATGGAGTTCGGACTGTTCTGCGGGGGCTACGTCCCGCAAGCCATGAGCGCGACCGACCCGAACGCCGAGCACACCCGGCTCATGAGCGAGGCCGACCTCTGCGTCGTCGGCGACCAGCACAACTGGAAGTACGCGTGGCTCACCGAGCACCACTTCCTCAAGGAGTATTCGCACATCTCCGCGAACGAGGTGCTCGCGCCGCACATCCTCGCCCGCACCGAGAAGATCCATGTGGGGTCGGGGATCATCAACGTCACGCCGCCGGTGAACCACCCCGCGCGCGTCGCCGAGCGCGTCGCGATGCTCGACCACCTCAGCAATGGCCGCTTCGAGTTCGGCACCGGCCGGGGCTCGTCGACGACGGAGCAGGCGGGCTTCGGGATCACCGATCCCGAGCTCACCAAGGAGATGTACGACGAGGTGATCGGCGAGTTCAAGAAGATGTGGCGCGACGACACGTACTCGTTCGACGGCCGCTTCTTCACCATGCCGGTGCGCGACGTGCTGCCGAAGCCCTACGTGAAGCCGCACCCGCCGATGTGGGTCGCGGCCGGCAACCCCGGCACGTTCGAGAAGGCCGCGCAGCTGGGGCTCGGCGTGCTCTGCTTCACCGGCGGGTCACCCGCGAAGATGGCGCCGCTGATCGACCTCTACAAGAAGACGATCGTGAACGCGGAGCCCGTCGGTGAGTTCGTCAACGACAACATCGCGGTCACGACGAGCTTCATGTGCCTCGAGAGCCGCGACGAGGCGCGCGACCTGCTCACGCGCTCGGGCAACGGCCGCCAGCAGAGTCTCGTGTTCCACTACCTCGACACCTTCCCGAAGCCTCCGGGGGTGCCCGACTGGCCGACGGAGATCCCCGACCCGACGCTCGAGCAGATCGAGAAGGGCTTCGAGACGGGTGCGAGCATCGTCGGCACACCCGACGACTGCGCGCAGGCGCTGCAGAAGTGGGAGGACGTCGGCGTCGACCAGCTCATCATGGGCCCGTCGGGCAGCGTGTTCCCGCACGACCTGCTCGCGCGCACGATCGCGCTGTTCGGCGACGAGGTGATCCCGCGCTTCGACAAGGACCCCGAGCACTCGACGAGCCGTTACCGGCGCGAAGCAGCCGAGCGCCTGGGCGTCGCGTAAATCCGCGAGCAAGCGACCTCGCCGGCTTCCCCGCGTCGAGTCGGGCGAGCTCGCAGGCCCGCCCGTGCGAGCATTGGGCCGTGCCCGACGACGAGGACGCGTCACCGACGCCCGATCTCGGTGCTTCCGGAGCGGCGATGCGCGAGGAGTGGCGCGCCGAGCAGGAGTCGATCACCGGCGACGCGGCCGAGCAGTGGCGTCACTCGCGCACGTTCCTCGATCTCGCGCGTGACCTCATGCACCGCGGCGACCACGTCGTGCTGAACGCGGCGGGTCATCGCGTCGAAGGTGTGATCGTCGAGGTGGCGCGCGACCGCCTCGCCTTCTTCGACGAGGCGCACGACGCGCGCGTCGACGTGCACATCGCGGAATCGATCGCGTGGTCGGTGACGGTCGTCGAGCGCGCGCGATCCGGTGGGCGTTCGGGCGCGCAGTTCGCGAGCTTCCGCGCGCGGCTGCTCGAGCTCGAAGGTCGGACGGTGACGATCGCGACGACGCTCGGTCCCGATCGCGTCACCGGCACGCTCGGAGTCGGCGTCGACGTCGTGATGGTGACGACCGCGGTGGGGGAGACGCTCGTCCCGCTCGCGGCCGTCGTCGCGGTCGCGCCCGCCGACTGAACTCTCTGGCCGGCCTCGCAAGTGTTCGCGGCCCCGACGCCTCAGCGGCCCGCTCGGCGACCCGGCCGTTCCGGCGTGCGCCGTCAGTGCGAGAGCGCGAGGACGAAAGCGACGAAGAGCGCGCCGGTCTTCTCGAACTCGGGAAGGGTGGCGCCTTCCGACGACGCGAACGCCGACATCTGTGCGTGCTGCGTCGGCTGCCAGTCGGTGTCGACCGCGTTCGCACCCTTGTCGGCCGCGGGCGTGATCGTCGACACGTGCTCGAGGTGGAGCACGTCTCGTACTCAGCTCGGTGTGCACGACGAAATGGAACGAGTACGCCCCCGAGTCGTCGGCGGTCGGGAACCCGGCCGTGCCGAGGTCGCAATCGGGGAGGTCGACGGCGCCGCGCGTGCACTCGGCGGACGCGAGCGGCGCGTCGGCGCCGAAGCCGCTTCCGGAGACGAGCACCGACTGTCCCGCGACCAGTCCCGTCGACGGGTCGATGGCGATCGTCGCCCCGGCGGCGCCCGCGCTCGGGCCGACGCCGGCGATGAAGAGCAGGGTCACCATCCCGACGATGGTCGTGCGCCGCATATCCCACCCCTACGGCCGCTCGGCCCCCCGCTCGGCCCCCCGCCGGCGTCGCCGGCGCACAGTGGAGCACCGCGCGGCGCGGTGCGTCAACGAACGAGCTGCTCGCTCACGGTCCAGAGCCGCGCCGCCGCGGCGTCGTCCTCGGCGGCCTTCGACGGCTTGGCGAGGGTCGAGTTGGCGAA
>DATBAK010000031.1 GCA_036271555.1 Acidimicrobiia bacterium | reverse complement strand
GACGACCTGCCCGCGGTGTGGGACGCGAAGTTCGCGTCGCTCGGCGCGGACCTCGAGCGCGACGGCATCGGGCGCGCGGTTTTCGT
Source organism: Acidimicrobiia bacterium (assembly GCA_036271555.1). Taxonomy (NCBI): domain Bacteria; kingdom Bacillati; phylum Actinomycetota; class Acidimicrobiia; species Acidimicrobiia bacterium. The sequence continues at coordinate 19,222 of DATBAK010000031.1, read as the reverse complement.
GTCGCCGTTCCGGGCGACCGTTCCCGGGACCGACACGTACACCGACCAGCTGTGGTGATGCGCGTCCTCGTCGTCGGAGCCGGCGGTGTCGGCTCCGCGATCGCGGTGGCGGCGCAGCGGCGCGACTTCTTCGAACATCTCGTCGTCGCCGACATCGACGCGCGCCGCGCGCAGACGGCCGTCGACAAGTTGCCCGCAGACGCGCGCTTCGAGGCGGCGACCGTCGACGCGTCCGACCCGTCGGCCATCGCCGAGCTGGCGCGCGCCTCGCGCGCGACGGTGATCGTGAACGCGTGCGATCCGCGCTTCAACCCGCCCATCTTCGACGCCGCCTTCGACACCGGTTGCACCTATCTCGACATGGCGATGCACCTGTCGGAACCCGATCCCAACGACCCGTTCGTCAAGACCGGCGTGAAGCTCGGCGACGCGCAGTTCGCGGTCGCATCACAGTGGGAGGAACGCGGGTTGCTCGCGCTCGTCGGCATCGGGACCGAGCCCGGGTTCTCCGACGTCGCGGCGCGCTACGCGGCCGACCACCTGTTCGACACGATCGACGAAGTGGGCGTGCGCGACGGCGCCAACCTCGTGATCGAGGGCTACGCGTTCGCGCCGACGTTCTCGATCTGGACGACGATCGAGGAGTGTCTGAACCCGCCGGTCATCTGGGAGCGCGAGCGCGGCTGGTTCACCACCGAGCCGTTCTCCGAACCCGAGACGTTCGACTTCCCCGCGGGCATCGGTCCGATCGAGTGCGTGAACGTCGAGCACGAAGAGGTGTTGCTCGTACCGCGCTGGATCGACTGCGCCCGCGCGACGTTCAAGTACGGGCTGGGTGACGAGTTCATCGAGGTGCTGCGCGTCCTGCACAAGACCGGGCTCGACTCGAAGCAGCCCGTGACCGTGCGCGGAACGGCGGTGGCGCCGCGCGACGTCGTCGCCGCCGCGCTCCCCGATCCGGCGACGCTCGGCGACCGCATGCGTGGGCGCACGTGCGCGGGCACGTGGGTGCGCGGCACCGGCCGCGACGGCTCGCCGCGCTCGACCTACCTGTATCACGTCGCCGACGCGGCGGAGACGATGGCGAAGCACGGCACGCAGCCCGTCGTGTGGCAGACCGCGATCAATCCGGTGCTCGCGCTCGAGCTGCTCGCGAACGGCGCCTGGCAGGGGGCGGGTGTGCTCGGACCGGAGGCGTTCGACGCGGTGCCGTTCCTCGACCTCATGCGCGACGCCGGCGAGCCATGGGAGCAGACCGAGCTCTCTGTCTGAGTCGGGGCACGCCGCGGTTTGGCGACCCACCCGGTCGGGAACGGCTCTCCGGTCGCGCCGGGCTCGGCGCCGGGGGAGGTCGCAGATGCTCGGGTTCCGGAAGCTCGCGGTCGGCGTGCTGGCAATCGGGACGGCGACGATCGGGCTCCTCGCCGCGCCGTCGGCCGGCGCCGCCGCGCACTACCCGGTCCCGTACGACTTCGGCGCGGGCATCGTCGCCGAGTCGCTGCATCCCGGAGCGGTGCCGCCCGGCGCGAACAACTTCTCGTGCCGGCCGAGTGCCGCGCACCCGTATCCGGTCGTGCTGGTGCACGGCACGTTCGGCGACATGACCGACAGCTGGCAGGCGCTCTCGCCGCTCCTCGCGAACGACGGCTTCTGCGTGTTCGCGTTGAACTACGGCGGCGCGGCCGGCAATCCCATCCAGGCGACCGGCGCGATCGAGGACTCCGCCGCCCAGCTCGGCGCGTTCGTCACGTCCGTCCTGCAGGCGACCCACGCGAAGCGCGTCGACATCGTCGGCCACTCGCAGGGCGGCATGATGCCGCGCTACTACATCGACTTCCTCGGTGGCGCGTCGAAGGTGCACGCGCTCGTCGGCCTCGCGCCGTCGAACCACGGCACGACGCTGTTCGGCCTCAGCACGCTCGCGTCGGCGTTCGGGAGCGGCGCCGGCGCGATTCCCGGGTGTGCCGCGTGCTCCGAGCAGATGGCCGGGTCCGCGTTCCTCGCGCACCTCGACGCGGGGAGCGAGACGCGCCCGCACGTCGCCTACACCGTGATCGAGACGAAGTACGACGACGTGGTGACTCCGTACACCTCCGCGTTCCTGAACGGACCGGGCGTCACGAACATCACGGTGCAGGACCAGTGCCCGATCGACTTCGGCGACCACCTCGCGATCATCTACGACCGGGTCGCGCTCGCCGACGTCGTGAACGCGCTCGACCCCGCGCACGCCACGCCGCCACCCTGCGTCCCCGTGGCGCCGGGAATCGGCGGCTGAATTTCTGGTCGCGCGCGCTGCGCTCGCCGCTGCGTGACGCGGGATGGGAGTGGGCGGGCCACGCTGATCGCTCCGCCCGCGGGCTCAGCCGATCACGGTTGTCCGCCGCCGCGTGACGAATGTCACGGCCTCGACTGTCACACCGCCGCCGTATCGTCGGTCATCCTGACGGAGCGATGAGCTTCGCCCGCCGCGGCGGTCGGACCTCGTGACGTTCCCCCCACTCCGTTCACGAGACAGGGCTGACGCGCATGCTGAGTCGAACCGCTGCTTGGTGCTATCGCCGCCGCCGGACCGTCGTCGCGGTCTGGCTCGTCGCGCTGATCGGCATCAGCGTCCTCGGGCAGACGGCCGGGGGCGACCTGCTGAAGACGTTCTCGCTACCGGGCAGTCAGTCGCAAAAGGCGTTCGACGTCCTGGGCAAGGAGTTCCAGCGCAAGGGCGACACCGGCGACCTCGTCTTCGAGTCCACCGGGTCCGGCGGCGTCCGCGCGGCATCGGTGCAGGCCGCGATCGACCCGGTGATGGCGAAGATCCGCACCGAGCCGCACGTGGTGTCGGTCACGAGCCCGTACACGCCGGCCGGCGCGCGCTTCGTCTCGCACAGCGGCACGATCGCGTACGCGGAGATCCTGTTCGACGTGCAGGCGAACGACGTTCCGGTCGATCTCGCGAAGCACATGCGCACGATCGCGAAGGACGCGAACACGGGCTCGCTGAAGGTCGAGCTGGGCGGATCGATGTTCACCGACCAGACGCAACCCGCGAGCGAGGCGATCGGCATCCTCGCGGCCGTGCTGATCCTGCTGCTCGCGTTCGGATCGCTGCTCGCGATGGGCCTACCGATCATGACCGCGCTCTTCGGCATCGGCATCGGGCTCGCGGGCGTGAACCTGCTCGCGCGCTTCCTCGACGTTCCGTCGTTCGCGCCGCAGGTCACCGCGATGATCGGTATCGGTGTCGGCATCGACTACGCGTTGTTCATCGCGACGCGCTACCGGGAGCGATTGCACGAAGGCGCGGATCCCGAAGAAGCCGTGGTACACGCGCTCGACACGAGCGGGCGCGCGGTGCTCTTCGCCGGCGGCACCGTTGTGATCTCGCTGCTCGGTCTCTTCCTGATCGGCGTGTCGTTCATCCGCGGGCTCGCGATCGGCGCCTCGCTCGCGGTGCTCTTCGTGATGGCCGCGGCGGTCACGCTGCTCCCCGCGGTGCTCGGCTTCGTCGGCCACACGATCGACAAGCTCGCGCTGCCGAGCGCGCGGAAGCCGCGGCCGGCCGAGCAGAGCTTCTGGGCGCGCTGGAGCCGCGCACTGCAGGCACGGCCGTGGACCGCGGCGATCACGGGCCTGCTGATCCTCGTCGTGCTCGCGATCCCGTTCTTCTCCCTGCGGCTCGGTGTCGCCGACGCCGGCAACGACCCGACCAAGCTCACGACGCGGCGCGCCTACGACCTGCTGAGCCAGGGATTCGGTCCCGGGTTCAACGGCCCCTTGCTGGTCGCGAGCGAGATCAACGGACCCGACGATCTCGCGGCCGCAGGCAAGCTCGCGACGACGATCGCGCACGACTCGGATGTCGCGCAGGTGAGCCCGCCGATCGCGAGTCCCAACGGCAAGGGCGTGCTGCTCCAGGTCGTGCCCAAGCATTCGCCGCAGGACGCGAGCACCACCGAGCTCGTGCACCGGCTCCGCGATCACACGATCCCCGACGCGACGAGTGGCACGAACCTCGACTTCCACGTCGGCGGGCAGACCGCGATCGGCGTCGACCTCGCCGACACGCTCGGTCAGCGGTTGCCGTACATGTTCCTCGCGATCTTGCTGTTCAGCTTCGTGCTGTTGATGCTCGTGTTCCGATCACTGCTCGTGCCGTTGAAGGCCGTGATCATGAACCTGCTGTCGATCGGCGCGTCCTACGGCGTGATCGTCGCGATCTTCCAGTTCGGCTGGCTCAAGAACGTCGTCGGCATCGGGAAGGAAGGCCCGATCGAGGCGTGGGTGCCGATGATGCTGTTCGCGATCGTCTTCGGCCTCTCGATGGACTACGAGGTGTTCCTCCTCAGCCGCATCAAAGAGGAGTACGACCGCGACCACGACAACGCCGCCGCGGTCGCACACGGGCTCGCGAAGACCGCGCGACTCATCACCGCCGCGGCCGCGATCATGATCTGCGTGTTCGCGAGCTTCGTGCTCTCCGACATGCGCGTGCTCAAGCTCATCGGCTTCGGGCTCGCGTTCGCGGTGTTCATCGACGCGACCGTCGTGCGCCTCGTGCTCGTGCCCGCGACGATGGAGCTCCTCGGCGACCGCAACTGGTGGTTCCCGAGCTGGCTCGAGTGGATCCCCCGCATCCATGTCGAGGGCAGCACCACTTCCGCGCCGCCCGCCGCGCCCGAACCGCAGCTCGTCGCCGGCGACTGACCCGCGTCGCGCACGTCCCTCGCCGCGCTCGCGGGCGGGGCGCGTGCAGATCGGGCACGATCGCGCGGTGGACATCGAGATCGAGAGCGGGACCCCGAGGCCCGACGAGACCGCCGCATTGCTCGCCGAGTTGCCGGAGACGAGTACGAGCCCTATGCCCGCACCCGCGCGTTCTACGCGGCGCTCGGCTTCCTCCCGCTGGAGGAGCACTTCAACATCTGGCCGAGCGATGCGTGCCTGGTGATGGTGAAACCGCTGACGTGACGCGGCCGGCGGGTCGCTCCCGCCGAGCCCGTCAGCCCAGAACCGGCTTGCTCGGCGAGAACGACACCGGGATGCGCTTGATCCCGTTGATGAAGTTCGAGCGCAGCCGGTCGTTACGCCCGCCGTACTGGATGTCGGGGACGCGGTCGAGCAGCTCGTTGTAGATCGCGCTCATCTCCATCTTCGCCAAATTCATGCCCAGGCAGAAGTGCGGGCCGCGACCACCGAAGCCGAGGTGGTCGTTGGGTGTGCGCGTGATGTCGAAGCTGAACGGGTCGGCAAAGACGTCCTCGTCGCGGTTCGCCGACGGGTACCAGATCGTCATCTTGTCGCCCTCTTTGATCTTGTGGCCGCGCAGCTCCGTGTCCTGCGTGACCGAGCGACGGAAGTAGATGACGGGGCTCGCCCAGCGCACGACCTCGTCGACCGCACCCGACATCAGCGAGCGGTCCTTCTCGAGCTTCCTCCACTCGTCCGGGTTCTCGAAGAACGCCAGCATCCCGTGGCTGATCGCGTTCCGCGTCGTCTCGTTGCCCGCGACCGTGAGCAGCATGAAGAACAGGTCGAACTCGAGCTCGTCGAGACGCTCACCGTCGACCTCGGCGTTGAGGATCGCCGTGACGATGTCGTCGGTCGGCTTCGCCCGCTTCTCGACCGCGAGGTCGTTCGCGTACGTGAACATCTCGACCTGCGCGTTGGCCACGTCGGCTTCGTCGACGACGTACTCGGGGTCGGTGCTGCCGACCATCGCGTTCGTCCAGTCGAACAGCTTCTTGCGATCGGTCTGCGGCACGCCGAGGATCTCGGCGATCGCCTGCAGCGGCAGCTCCGCGGCGATGTCGTTCACGAAGTCGCACTCACCGCGCTCGCACACCGAGTCGACGATCTCCGTCGCGCGCCGCTTGATCGTGGCTTCGAAGAGCTTCAACACACGCGGCGTGAACGCCGACATCACGATCTTGCGATAACGCGTGTGCTTCGGCGGGTCCATCATCAGCATCATGTTGCCGACACCGAACTCCGGTGCCGCGTCGTTGATCATGATTCCGCCGCCCTCGCGCGACGGCGACTTCTCCGACGAATAGGTCTGCCAGTCGCGCGACACGCTGACGACGTCGTCGTACTTCGTCACGACCCAGAAGCCGTCGCCGTCCATGATCTCGGGCGTCGGCTCGTGGAACCAGACCGGCGCCTCGCGCCGCAGGAGTGTGAACCACTCGTGCGGGAAGCGCTCGGCGAAGCGATCCATGTCGGTGAGGTCGATGTCGGCGAGCGTGGGCTCAGAGGTGGTTGCCACCGTGCCTCCTCGGGCTTTGGGGCGATCTCGTCAAGAGTAGAACGTGTTCTCGCAGCGGTCGTGCGGACCCGCGCCTCAGCCCGCGGCCTTCAACCGCGGGTGCACCTCGGCGGCGAACAACTCGAGGCTCTCCCACGCGAGCTCGGGTGGCAGGCCGCCGGCCAGCGGGTTGAAGGTGAGCGCGCCGGTCGGCGGCACCTTCGCGGCGGCGACGACGATGTCGTCGGGAGTGCCGACGAGGATCTGCGGCGACGCTTGGAGGTCGTCGACGTTCGCGGCGTCGACCATCGGCGTCGAGTGCTGACCCGGCGTCTGGTACGACGCGTACGTCTTCGCCTCGTAGAGCAGGTAATCGCCGATCTGCGACCACGTGCGCTCGGGATCGTGCGTCACGTGCACGAACGTCGGCCCCGTCGGCACCATCACGAAGCCGCCCGTGTAGCCGACCCGTTCCGATTCCTCCTGGTACGCGGTCGTGAGCCGAGGGTCCGTGTTCATCGGCATCATCGGCAACTTCAATCGCGCGGCCCGCCGCGCCGCCGCGGGCGCGCCGCCGCCGACGAGGATCGCCGGGTGCGGCTTCGTCACCGGTGTCGGCGTCACCGTGATCGTGCGGCCTTGCCACTCGAACGGCTCGCCGGTGAGCGCGCGCACGACGACGTCGACGTACTCCTCGAGCGTCGCGCCGCGCGCCGCATGGTCCATGCCCGCCATCGCGAACTCTTCGTGCTTGTAGCCCGCGCCGAAGACGGTCATGAGCCGGCCCGGCGCGGCATTGTCGAGCACCGCGATCTGCTCGGCGATGCGCACCGGGTCGTGCAGCGGCAGGATCGATGCCGACACGAACACAGGGATGCGCTTCGTCGCTCCGAGGATGACGCCCGCGATCGTGAGCGGCGCGGGCAACCAGCCGTCGTCGATGCCGTGATGCTCCGACAGGACCGCGAGGTCCCAGCCCTGCGCGTCGGCCCACCGATACTGCTCGAGCGCGGCCGCGTAGATCTCCTGGCTCGACGCCGGTCCGAACGCGGGCGCCCGGAAGTCGTGCCGCATGGTCAACATCGTCATGACTGTTCGCTCGCTCCTTGTTCACGGTCGCGCTCGCTGCCGCCCGGGATACCCGGGCCGCGGGCGCTCGCCGCTCCTGACGCCTCAGCCACCGGACCGTCCCTGCGGGAACGCACCGTCGTCACGACCCCGCCGGCTGCTCGCACACGAGGTGCGGGCCGATCTCGGAGCCGAACGCCGCGATCTGGTCGCACATCTCGTCGAGGTCGCGCGCGCGCAGACGGATCTGGAGATGGTTGACGCCCATCTCCCCCATCGCGTTGAGCTTGTCGACGATGCGCTGCTGCGTGCCGGACACCGTGTAGTCGGGGAACGCCCACGTCGACTCGCCGACGTACACGTACTCGGCGATGAAGCCGAAGTCGATCGGCACGCCCGGGCGCACCGTGTCGCGGTGCTCGAGCACGTACGCGATGTCGCCGGGCATCTGCTTGCGCGGCGTGCCCTGCGGGATCCAGCCGTCGCCGCGCGCGGCGACGCGCCGCAACGCCGGCTTCCCGGAGCCGCCGATCCACACCGGCGGCCGCGGTTGCTGCACCGGGCGCGGGCGTTGCCCGAGCCCGTGGGCGGGCCAGCGGGGCCCGTCGAGGTCGGGGTACTCGGCGGTCCACGCGGCGACGATGCCGTCGATCGCCTCGTCGAGCAGCGCGCCGCGCTCCGCGAACGACACGCCCAACGCGTCGAACTCGCCTTCGAGATGCCCCGCGCCGACGCCGAGGATCACGCGCCCGCCCGACAGCGCGTCGAGCGTGGCGAACGCCTTGGCGACCTGTAGCGGATGGCGGTACGCGGGCACGTACACGTTCGTCATGAGTCGCGTGCGCGTCGTCGCGGCCGCGAGGTACGACAACGTCGCGACCGGGTCGTACCACTGCGTGCTCATCATCTCGGCCGGCTCGCGCGGCACCGCGACGTGGTCGCACACCGCGACGTAGAAGAAGCCGGCGTCGTCGCACGCCTGCGCGCAGCGCACGAGATCGGCCGGTGTCGCGTCGTTCTCCCACGGCGCGGCGATGCGGACGCTCAACGCCTGCACCGGCAGCTGCAGCCCGTAGACCATCTGACCGTGCGGGACGACCGTGACCGTCGGCCCACCCGTCGACGTGTCGGTGCTCATCCGGGCCAGACCACGCTCTGGAGCTCGCTGTACGCGTGCAGGCCGAACGAGCCGCCGTCGCGACCGACGCCGCTGTACTTCGTGCCGCCGAACGGCGTCTCGTGGTTGCGCTGCACGGTGTTGATCCCGATGTTGCCGGCGCGCAACCGGCGCCCGACCTTCATCGCGCGCGCCGAGTCGCTGCTGAACACGTAGTCGTAGAGGCCGAAATCGCTGTCGTTCGCGATCGCGATGCCTTCCTCGTCGTCGTCGAACGGCACGACGACGATGACGGGACCGAAGATCTCCTCGCGCACGGCCTTCATGTCGGGACGGCAGTTCGCGACCAGCGTGGGCTCGAGGAAGAAGCCCTTCTCGAGGTTCTCCGGACGGCCGCCGCCGGCGACGACCTCGGCGCCTTCCTCACGCGCGGACGCGATGTAGCTCTCGACGCGGTCGCGATGCGCGCCCGTGATGAGCGGACCGACCACGGTCTTCTTGTCGAGCGGGTCGCCGACCTTCAGGAAGCCGGCCATGGCCGCGAGCCCCTGCACGAGCTCGTCGTACTTCGAGCGGTGCACGATCACGCGCGTCGGCGCAGTGCAGATCTGACCCGCGTGGAACGTCCACACCGAGCCGAGCATCGTGACGACGGTCTTGATGTTCGCGTCGTCGAGCACGAGACCGGCGCCCTTGCCGCCGAGCTCGAGCAACAACCGCTTCATCGTGCGCCCGCCGGCCTCGGCGATGCTCGTGCCCACGTTGGTCGACCCCGTGAACGAGATCATGTCGACGTCGCGCGAGTCGACGAGTGCCTGCCCCGACGCGGGCGTCGAACCGGTCACGCAGTTGATGACACCGGGCGGGAAGCCCACGTCCTGGAGGATGCGGCAGAGGTCGATCACCGCGAGCGGGTCCTGCGACGCAGGTCGCACGATCACCGTGTTGCCCATCGCGAGCGCGGGACCGAGCTTGCCGGCCATGTTCACGATCGGGAAGTTGTACGGCGTGATGCCACCGACGACACCGACGGGGATCCGGCGCGCGATCGCACCCATGATCCCGCCCGGCGCGAGCGCGGTGGTCGGCATCTCGGTCGGCGGCAGCGGGATGACCGTCGGCTCCAACGCGCCCTGCGCGTAGCGGTCGAAGCGCACCGCAGCCTGCGGCACCTGCATCGACTTGCCGAGCATCGTGGTGCAGCCGGTCTCGGAGATGACGAGCGGGACGAGCTCGTCGGCGTGCGCACGGATCGCCGCCGCGGCCTTGCGCAGCAGCTCGGCGCGCGCCTCCGGCCTCGTGCGCGACCACGCGGGGAACGCCTCGCGCGCGGCGCGGGCCGCGTCCTCCACCTGCGCGACGGACGCCTCGGGAGCGAGCCCCACGACCTCCTCGGTGGCCGGGTTCACCACTTCGTAGGCGCCGTCGGCGCCCTCGACCCACTCCCCGCCGATGAGCAGTGTGCGGACGTCGGACACGGCAACTCCCCTCGAACCGGCCGGGCTGGTGCGAGGGCGAATAGTAACGCGTTCTATTTTTCTGGTCACGCCCGCAGCGCCGCCGATTGCAGGTTCGTGGGTGGAAGTATCAGACCCGTGAACGGCGACGAACGCTGGGCGGAGGTGCTCGACCTCGTCGACGACGCCGCCAAGCTCGTCGGGCTCGACCCCGACATCCACGGCATGCTGCGCGGGCCGCAGCGGATGCTCGAGGTCAGCGTGCCGGTGCGCCGTGACGACGGCCGCATCGACGTGTTCACGGGCTGGCGGGTGCACCACGACACGACCCGCGGGCCGGCGAAGGGCGGGATCCGCTTCCACCCCGAGCTCGACCGCGCCGAAGTCAGCGCGCTCGCCGCGGGCATGACGTTCAAGACCGCGCTGCTCGACCTGCCGTTCGGCGGCGCGCAGGGCGGTGTGCGCTGCGACCCCGCGACGCTCAGCCTCGGTGAGCTCGAGCGGCTGACGCGCCGCTACACGTGGGAGATCCTCCCGCTGCTCGGTCCCGAGCGCGACGTCCCCGCACCCGACGTCAACACCGACTCGCAGGTGATGGGCTGGCTCATGGACACCGTGTCGCTCGCGCACGGTCGGCAGCTCGCGGCGTCGGTCACCGGGAAGCCGCTCTCGATCGGCGGCACGCAGCAGCACGAGGGCGCGACCGCGGCCGGCGTGCTCATGACCGTGCGCAACACGTTCCATCAGATGGGATTGAAGGTCGCGGGATCGCGCGTGGTGATCCAGGGCTTCGGCACCGTCGGTGCGCCGCTCGCGTTCCTCTTGCACTCGGCCGGCATGCGCGTCGTCGCGACGTGCGACCGCGGTGGCGCCGTGGTCAATCGCGTCGGCCTCGACATTCCCGAGCTGTCGCGGCACGTCGCCGAGACCGGCAGCGTCGCGGACTTCCCGCTCGCCGACACCGTCCCCGCCGACGCGCTCTGGGAAGTTCCGTCGGAGCTCGCGGTGCCCGCCGCGCTCGCGAGCACGATCGACGAATCGGTCGCGCAACGCATCGCGACGCAGGTCGTCGTCGAGGCTGCGAACGGACCGACGACCGCGGGCGCCGACCGCGTGCTCGCGGAACGGGGCATCGTCGTGATCCCCGACATCCTCGCCAACGCGGGCGGCGTCACCGTCTCGTACTTCGAGTGGGCGCAGAACCGTCAAGGCGTCGCGTGGGAGCAGAGCGTCGCGTCGGATCGGTTCGCGCGTTACCTCGAGGAGGCGTTCCTCGCGATGTGGGCGCGCAGCGAGGCGCTCGGGGTGTCGCTGCGCCGCGCCGCGTACGCCGTCGCGGTCGAGCGCGTCGGCGAAGGCATCGCCGCGCGCGGCCTCTGGCCCTAGCTGCGGATCGGGTCTACTCTCCCGCCCGCGGGCGGCCGCAATGGTGGGGAATGTGGGGGTGGCCGAATGACAGCGACCGAGAACGACTCGTCGCGCGCGTCCTGGCTCGACAAGGTGTTGCTGCGCATTCGCGGCCCCAAGCGGTCGTCGCGCATTCTCATCGTCGCAGTTGCGCTCGCGGCGATCGTCGTCGGGCTCTTCATCACCCGCCCGACCGACCACGAGCCGAACCCGGTGCGCCTCGAGATGGCGGGCGACCGCGGCACGCTCGACGCGATCTTCGCGGGTCACGGCCCCGCGCTCGGCGGGAGCGCGACGCCGTTGAAATGCGAGAAAGAGGCGACGAGCAGCGACGACCGTGAGCTCAGCGTCAAGACCTCGCACACGACCGAGACGCCCGCGGGGTCGACGTCTCGCAAGTTCGAAGCGTCGCTGAAGACCAACTCGTCGGCGACGACGACCGACTCGAGCTCGTGTCCGAAGCCGCGTCCATCGAAGCCGGTGCCGGCCAACGTCGACCCGTGTAAGGGTCCCGCAGGCCAGGCGCGGGAGGCGTGCTGGCGAAAGCACGCGCGCGACGACGTCGACCGCGACTGGATCTTCATCGCCCTGTACGGGCTCGCCGGTCTCGCGGTGTGCTCCCTCGGTGGCCTGCGCGCGCGCACCGGCTCCGCTCGCGCGTTCTTGTTCGGCGGCGCGGCCGCGGCGGTCGCCGCCGCGCTCTTCGACATCGCGGAGGACATCTTCCTGATCCACGCGCTCGATCATCCGGCGTCGACACGATGGCCCCTGTTGACGACGATGGCGGCGACGGTGAAATGGAGTCTCGTCGTCGTCTTCGCGATTGCGTTCGTGCTCGCCGTCGTGACGCTGTTGCGTTCGGACGCGGATCGACGCGACCGGGTGACCTCGCGGCGTCCGCGCATGCGTCGACGCGACGGCCTGACCTCGCAGCCTCCGGGCACGCCTCGACACGGCGTCGACATCCCTGCTCTCGATCGGTGCGAGCGCTACGACGTGCAGGGTCAGACGAAGGACGATCACGGCAAGATCGGCGTCTGCTTCTCCGGCGGCGGTATTCGCAGCGCGTCGTTCTCGCTGGGCGTGATGCAGCGCCTGCAGGAGCCGGCCGCCCACATGAAGAAGTCACTCTTCTCACGCGCGCGCTATCTCAGCGCGGTGAGCGGCGGCGGCTACATCGCGGGCGCGGCGCAGCTGCACCAGTCGCTGGATCCGAATCACGCGCTGCCGTTTCGACCCGGCTCGGCGGAAGAGGACCACCTCCGCCGGCACGGCAACTACCTCGCGGACGGCGCGGGCGAATGGGCGAACGCGATCGGACAGCTGCTCGGGAAGCTGCTCGGCAACCTCATCCTGATCACGCTCGCGGTGATCGTCGCCGCGCAGCCACTCGGCTGGCTCGGCCGGTTCTTCCTCGGCGCCCAGCAGACCTCCGTCGACCCGCTCGTCGGGTCGTGGCCGTCGATCCCGATGTACGCCGTCGCCGCGATCGCGATCCTCGGTCTCCCCGCGCTCGTGCTCGCCACCGCCCACCGGGGCCACGCGCTGCCGCGCGCCGGCGGGAAGCAGTTGGCGGCGCGACGCTCAGGCCTCGCGGTCTCGATCGCGATCGGCTTCGGTCTCGCCGCCGGCTTTCTCGCGCTGACGGCGGTCGTGCTTCCGCTGCTCAACTCGCTCGGGCACTGGATCGCGGGGGCCCTGGGTCATCCGACGGGCGCAGTCGCGGCCGCGTGGCCGACCGCGATCGTCGCCGCCTTGCTCGGCAAGGTGAACATCAACGCGCTCGGCCGCGAGACGACCGGCGGCGCCGCGCCCGCCGACCCCACGGCGACGAAGCCGAAGGCCACCGGCGTCGCGCAGTATTGGGAGAAGGGACTCGCGGAGCTCGTCGCCGGCCCGGCCATCGTCCTCGCAGTCCTTGCCTACGTCACCGCATTCGCGGCGCAGGCGCGGTCGGGGGGCGCGCGCGGCACGTTCGTCCGCGTCGGCGGCTGGGCCGCCGACAGTCTGCTCATCACCGCAGTCGGCCTTGCGATCGTGCTCGTCGCGGTGTTCTCGATCGACGCGGTCAACTGGTCGATGCACCGTTTCTACAAGCGTCGCCTCTGGTCGGCATTCACGTATGACCACGACGACCACGACGACGACGATCACGACGACGCACGGCGCTGGTCGACTCCGACGAGATTGTCGAGTCACGCAACGCGCATCGACGGCCGACCGGAGCTCGTGCTGTGTGGCGCCGCACAGGTCTCGGGTCCCGACGTCGCGCCACCCGGTCACCGTGCGGTGTCTTGGACCTTCACCTCGGAGTGGATCGGCGGTCCCGAGATCGGGTGGTGTGCGACCTCGGCCATGGAGGACGCGCTCGCCAAGCGGCACTGGGACGGCGACGTGTCGATGTTCGGCGCGATCGCGATCTGCGGCGCCGCGTTCGGCTCGGCGATGGGCCGCCAGAGCATGGGCACGCTGAACTCGGTGTTCGCGATCACGAACGCGCGGCTCGGTGTGTGGCTTCCGAACCCGAGGGATGTCGAGAGCGAGGACTTCCCTCCCGGGCGTTTCTGGCAGAGCCGCCGCGACCTCCGGTATTGGATCCACGAGATCTTCGGGCGCTACTCGCCGCGCGGTCGCTTCGTCCTCGTTTCCGACGGCGGGCACTACGAGAATCTCGGACTCGTCGAGCTGTTCCGCCGCCGGTGCATGAACATCGTGTGCGTCGACGCGTCGGGCGACGCGTCCGGCGCGCTCACGACGGTCGCGCAAGCCATCCGACTCGCGCAGCAGGAGCTCGGCGTCACGTTCGAACTTCCGTCGAAGGCCGCGCCACCGTCTGACGACGACAAGAAGAAGGACGCGACGAAGAAGACGGTCGAGAAGCACGAGTCGATCACCGTGCACGAGACGATCGAGCGACACGACGCGAGCGAGACGCACGATTCGACGTCCACGCGCGACTCACGAGCGACGCACGACAAAGCGGCCACCGCCGAGCCGGAACCGAACGCATGGGACAACGCGCCGGGCGGCGGGAAGCTCACGCAACCGCCGGACGCGGTCGTCAAGGCCGTCGCCGAGCGCGTCGCGAAGCATGCGGTGACGACGATCAAGTTCAGCTACCCGCCCGAAGCCGGGATGACGGGCGACGAGCAAGGCACGCTCGTCATCGGGCGCGCGGTGCTCGATCCGACGACGCCGCTCGACGTCGTGAGCTACGCGGTCGGCAACGGCAGCTTCCCCAACGACTCGACCGGCGACCAGTGGTTCGACGCCGATCAGTTCGACGACTACCGCATCCTCGGGTACCACCTCGGCGGACAGATCAACGCGCTGACCGCCGACTGGCGGTAGCTACGGCTCGAAGTCGAGCTGCAACATCTTGATCGCGTTGCCGCGGACGAGCTTGCGGATCGTGTCGTCGTCGAGGCCGGCCATCAACCGCTGCGCGACCTTCTCCGTGTCGGGCCACGTCGAGTCGCTGTGGGGATAGTCGGTCTCGAAGGTCACGTTGTCGACGCCGACCGACTCGAGCGACTGCAAACCGTGGGGGTCGTCGAAGAAGCAGCCGTAGACATGGTCCTTGTAGTACTCCGACGGCGGCTTCAACACCTTGTCGGCGACGCCGCCCCACCCGCGGTTGTCCTCCCACACCTTGTCGGCGCGCTCGAGGACGTAGGGGATCCAGCCGATCTGACCTTCGGAGTACGCGACGACGAGGTCGGGGAACTTCTCGAACACACCCGACATGAGGTAGTCGGTGAGCGACATCGCCGCGTTCATGTAGGTGAGCGTCGAGCCGACCGCAGCGGGCGCGTCGACCGACGTCGACGGCATCTTCGACGACGAGCCGATGTGCATCGACACGACGGTGCCGGTCTCCGCGCAGGCGCGGAAGAACGGGTCCCAGTAGCCCTCGGCGTCGTGCACCGACGGCAGCCCGAGGAACGGCGGGATCTCGCTGAAGCAGACCGAGCGACCGCCGCGCGCCGCGCTGCGTCGCACCTCCGCGGCCGCGAGCTCGGCGTCCCACAGCTGCACGATCGGGAGCGGGATCAGACGGCCGCCGGTGCCCGCGCACCACTCGTCGAACATCCAGTCGTTGTAGGCCTTCACGCAGAGATCCGCGAGCTCCTTGTCGCGCCGCTCGAGGAACGTCTGCCCGCAGAAGCGCGGGAAGCTCGGGAACGCGAGCGACGCCTCGACGTGGTTCACGTCCATGTCCTCGAGCCGCTCCTTCTGCTTCCAGCAGCCGGGGCGCATGTCGTCCATCGTGATCGGCGAGACGGTGATCTCGTCACGCGGGTAGCCCGCCGCGGCCGAGAGCCGCGTGAGCGGCGAACGCAGGTCCTCGCAGTGCCACCAGTCGCACCACGTGCCGTCTTCGTCGGGACCGGCCTCTTCGTACGAGAACACACCGCCGACGAAGCTCATCGACTTCGTCTTGCTGCGCACGAGCTTCGGACCCTGCTCCTTGAACTTCTCCGGGAGCCGGTCCTGCCACACGTTCGCGGGCTCGATCACATGGTCGTCGACCGAGATGATCGGCGGGATCGTGGGCAGATCGTTCGTCGCGTTCGCCATGGGATCGAGCTTAGACCTGACGATCCGTCAGGTTTCCTGGGCGCCGCCGCCCCACGCCTCGACGATCGCGGCGGTCGTCGTGAGCGTGGCGAGGAGCGAGAGCGTGTTGTCGATCACCGCGGCCGCGTACTCGGACGGCACCCCCGCGATCGCGTCGCGCGGCAGCACGATCTGGTAGCCCCAGTTCACCGCGTCGAACGACAGGCTCGTGATGCCGATGTTCACCGACACGCCGACGCCGACGATCGTGCGCACACCGAGGTTGCGCAGCATCGGGTCGAGCTGCGTGCCCGTCATCGGGCCGACGCCGTGATGGCGCGGCAACACGATGTCGCCGGGCTCGACGCCGATCGCTTCGGGCACGCTCACCGCGTCGGTGCCGGGCGCGATCTTCACGGGCGACTTCTCGATGCCGACGAACAGCCGCGCGTTGCGGTTGCGACCCTGTCCGTCGGCGCGCATCTCCGCGGTGCAATGGAACACGGGGACCTTTGCTCGACGTGCGGCGCTCGCGAGACGCGCGCAGTTGCCGACGAGGTCGACGGCGGCCGCGGCCTCCGCGAGCGCGGGCAGCGCCGACGGCGTGCCGACCACGCCGTTCTGCACCTCCTGCAAGACGAGCGCGGTGTGCTGCGGCGCGACGAGCGCACGGAGATCGAGCGGCACTGTGCTTAGGCTCCCGCTCGCTGCGCTCGCCGCTCGGCGACGCGAGATGGGAGCGACCGAGGTCGCTCGCTCGCTTCGCTCGCCGCTCGTGCCGTTTGCACCGTCATTCCTCCACGAAGTTCGCGGCGGCGCCGGTGCGCAACGGCTCTTTCGTGATCTTTCCCGACGCGTTGCGCGGGAGCGGCTCGCTGCGGATCTCCCATTGCGTCGGCACCTTGTAGTACGAGATCGCGGCGGCGGTGAACGCGTGGAGGTCCTCGACGGTGAGCGCGCGGTCGGCGCGCGGCACGACGACGGCCTTCACCGCCTGACCGAACTCGGCGTCGTCGACACCGAACACCGCGACCTCGGCGACGTCGGGATGGTCTTCGATCGCCTTCTCGACCTCGATCGGATACACGTTCTCCGCGCCGCGCAGGATCAGATCGCGGCGACGCGACGAGAGATAGAGACGGCCGTCGTCGAGATGGCCGATGTCGCCGGTTCGCAGCCAGCGGCCGGGACCGATCGTGGCGTCAGTCGCTGCTGCATTGCGCCAGTAGCCGAGCATCACGCCGGGCGAGCGAATGCACACCTCGCCCTCCGCGCCTGCGGGCAACGGCTCACCGGTGTCGAAGTCGCGGATCTCGAGCTGCACCGTCGGCAGCGGTTTGCCGCACGACAGTGGATGGTCGATGAGCTCCTGCCCCGAGCACACGGTCGCGAGCGCGGTGCATTCGGTGAGGCCGTAGCCGAGTCCCATCGAGCCGCCCGCGTTCGGGAACACCTCGCGCGTTCTCCGTTGCAGGCTCGGCGACACCGGCGATCCCCCACCGCCGATCTGCCGCAGCGACGACAGGTCGTACTTCGCGATGTCGGGATGGTTCACCATGCGGTGCAGCACGGTTTCGGTGATGCTCCAACCGGTGCAGCGCTCCTGCTCGATGATGCGCGCCGCGGTCATCGGATCGAAGCGGCCGGTGAGCCAGACCGAGCGCACGCCGGTCGCCATGAACGCGACCGCGCCCGTGTGCAGCCCCGACACGTGGAAGAGCGGGCTCGTCATCAGCTGACAGGTCGGGAGCGCGCCCGCGGGCGGCGGCTTGGCCATGAAGCCGCGCGCGCCGTGGAAGAAGCTCATCGCGAGCAGCGCGCCGATGTTGCCGTGCGTGTGCACCGCGCCCTTCGGGCGGCCGGTCGTACCCGACGTGTAGAGGATCAGCGTCGGATCGTCCTCGTGGATCTCGGTGTCGGGCAGCTCGGCGTGCGTATCTGCGTGCCAGAGCGCGTCGAACCCGGTCTCCATCTCGACGACGGGCACGCCGGGGTCGGCGCCTTCGAGCCGTGCGAGCCGGCGAGCGTCGGCGACGAGCAGCTTCGGATCGCTGTCACCGACGCCGTACTTGATCTCCGGTCCGGTCGACCACCCGTTCAGCCCGACCGCGATCGCGCCGAGGCTGATCGCGGCCCAGAACGTGACGATCCACTCGGGCGAGTTCGCGCCGAGGATCGCGACGCGGTCGCCCTTGGCGACGCCGTACTCCTCGCGCAGCACCGCCGCGGTCGACGCGACGAGGCGTTCGTGCTCCGCGTAGGTGAACCGCCGCCACGTGTCGCCGTCGGTGAACGCGATGTACTCGTTGGCGCCGAAGTTGCGCGCGTTCTCCAGCAGGTTGCGGAGGTTGCGCGTGCGGTTCTTGAAGACCGTCATCGGTTCGCCGAACGCGTTGCCGGCTTCGAGCTCGAACGGCCCGCCCGGCCCCAACAGCTGCCGCTCGATCTCGGTCGACTCGGGCGGTAGGAGGTCGGCGGCACTCATGCGGCTGCGACCTCCGGTGCTCGATCCTGACGGTGCCCGCGCGAGTGGGGGCCCTCCGCACGTGCGGTCTGCGCCTGACTCGTCATCGGGTGCGCACGATAGCGATCTAGCCTGCGGGCCGGTCCAGGCGGGGGTGATGCCGTGAGCGCGAGCCGGAAGGTCGAGTTCGGCATCTACGTGCCGCAGCTCGGCTTCGACTATTCGCAGATCCGCGAGCGCGCCGACGCGTGCGAGGCGCTCGGCTTCCACTCGATCTGGTTCTTCGACCACTTGTACGGACCGGAGCTCCCCGACCTCCCCGCGCTCGAAGGCTGGACGCTCGCAACCGCCGTGCTCGCGCAGACGACGCGGCTGCGGGTCGGCCACCTCGTGCTGTCGGCGACGTTCCGCCATCCCGCGCTGCTCGCCAAGATGGCGACGACGCTCGACGTGATCTCGGGCGGACGGCTCGAGCTCGGGCTCGGCAGCGGCTCCTACCCGGCCGAGCACGAGCGCGCCGCGATGGCGTGGGGCACGCTCGCCGAGCGCACCGAGCTGCTGGCGGAGACATTGGAGATCGTGACGCGCGGGTTCGAATCGGAGTCGGTGACGACCGACGGGCCGCGCTTTCCGCTGCGCGACTTTCCCGTGCGGCCGCCGGCGGTACAGCAGCCGCGGCCGCCGATCCACGTCGGCGGCGCGGGCGAGAAGCGGACGTTGCCGTTGGTCGCGCGCTACGCCGACGTGTGGAACTGCCCCACGTACGCGCTCGCCGAGCTCGACACGAAGCGCGCGGCCTTGGCTCGTGAATGCGCGGCGATCGGTCGCGACCCTGAGTCGATCCGCTTGTCGATCGAGGCGGTGATGGTGCTCGCGGCCGACGACACCGCGCTCGCCGACGCGCAGGC